>JBGUBD010000001.1:300000-562678 GCA_041821185.1 Phycisphaerales bacterium AB-hyl4
CGAAGCGTTATCGGCCGACGTATAAGGCATCGCGGTCAAACGGCCGCCTGGAACGGGGCGCAGGGGAAATATCGGCCTCGAAGTGCGAGGTTGTGCGGCGATCAAAAATCGACGCCAATCTCTGCTTCGAGGTCGTTTTTATTTGATATTGAAGTACGCGCAAGATAAAGCCCAGGCATGGCCATGCCTGGGCTTTGCAGTTTTACATTTGTATACCTACGTCAGATCGTGCTTTCAGTGACGCGAAGCACTTCTTCGACCGTGGTCTGGCCCGCGGCGACCTTGCGGAAGCCGTCCTCACGCAGCGTCACCATACCGCGTTCAACGCATGTTCGGCGAAACTCGGTCACGTTTGGATTGCCCGCGATACGGTCGCGCAACGTGTCGTCAAGTAACAGCAACTCATACAAGCCGAGTCGGCCGGCGTAGCCGGTGTTGCGGCATTTGTCGCAACCTTCGCCCTGCATGACCTCATCGAGCGCGATGCCATGCATCGCGAGATGGTTCGCTGTCACGTCGTCCGGCGGAACCTGCTTCGCGCAGTTTGTACATATCTTTCGCACGAGCCGCTGCGCCATCGCACCGTTGACCGCAGCGCCGATGAGGTACGGCTCGACGCCGATGTTGATCAGTCGCGTGACGGAGCTTGGCGCGTCGTTGGTGTGCAGCGTGGAGAGCACGAGGTGGCCGGTGAGCGACGCCTGGATCGCGATGCGGGCGGTTTCGCTGTCGCGAATCTCACCGACCATGATCACGTCCGGGTCTTGTCGCAGCAGGGCTCGCAGCGCAGCGGAGAAGCTCATGCCGATGCGTTCGTGCGTCTGCGTCTGGTTGATGCCGTTCAAGTGATACTCCACCGGGTCTTCAACGGTGGAGATGTTGAGCTTTCGTTTGTCCATCTGCGCGAGCGACGCGTAAAGCGTGGTCGTCTTACCCGAACCGGTCGGGCCGGTGACGAGGAGGATGCCGTGCGGCTGATCGATCTGCCGCTTCCACATAAGCAACGCGTCTTCGCCCATGCCCAGTTCGTCGAGGGGCACTTGGATCGATCGCGTATCGAGAATACGAAGCACTGCCTTTTCGCCCGCGGCGGTGGGCAGGGTCGACAGTCGCAGGTCGAGCTTTCGGCCGTGCACGACCGCGCGGATGCGGCCGTCCTGCGGCAAGCGTCGCTCGGAGATATCGAGGTTCGCCATGATCTTCAAACGCGAGATGATCGCGGCGTGCATGTGATGCGGCGGGCTCATCGTGTCGAACAGCACGCCGTCGATGCGGTAGCGCACCTGCAGGCGTTTTTCCTGCGGTTCGATGTGAATGTCGCTCGCGCCTTCTTTGACCGCGTTGAAGATCAGGTAGTTGACCAGGCGGATGACGGGCGATTCGCCTGCCATCTTTTCCAGGTCGAGGTCTTCTTCTTCAGTTTCGACAACTTCGACTTCGTCCTCGGCCATGTCGCCGATGATGTCGTCAACTTCGACTTCTTCGTCGGACTCTTCTTCCTTGCGTGATTCAATGAACGCGGCGATCTGCCCGGCGGTAACGACCACGGGCTTGACCGACTGGCCGAGCTTGTGACGGACCTCGTCGATGACGAGCAGGTTGTCCGGATGCGTGACGCCGAGCACGACGCGAGCGCCTGCGACGCGCAGCGGCAGCACACCGTTGGCCTGGCAAAACTCCAGGCCGAGTTTGTTGATCTGCCTGATGGCGTCGACCGTGGCGGGGTCGATTTCCTCAAAGGGCATGCCGGCGAAGCCGGCGATGATGGCCTGCACCCTGGCTTCGTCGGCGCCGAGGTCCATCGCGATTTCGGCGAGGCTGCGGCCGGGCGATTTCTTGGCCACCGCTCGGATGTTGGTCAGCTGCGCCGGCGTAATCACACCGGCGTCGAGCAACGCCTGCCCCATGTCATGCGCGACCGACGCGGCCGCCGGCTCGTCGTCCGGTGTCCACAAGTCGCTCAACGACGACGCCTGCGCCGGCCCGGACTCGGGAGCGAAGCGGTCCATCATGTTCGACACGTTGTTCGCGGGATCGTCAGGCATGGCTACCCGGATTTCTTTTGTAGGGTTGTTCGCTGTTGCTCGAAGGCAAACGCGGTCAGTCCTGCATACTCAAGGTGAAGCGTTCGTCTTCGTGTACGAGCACAACGGTCAGTTTGTCCGCCGAGATCGACTCGACTTCAAAGCTGCCGATGGTCTGACCTTCACGGAGAAACTCGTTATTGACGATGGCGATCGGCGTCCGACCGCGCATAACCGACTGAAGGCGCATGCCCTGTATCTCGCGTTCGAGTTGAGCGCGTCGGCGTGCACGGCGTTCCGCATCGCTTGGGCCGGTGTCGGCCGGCTTTTCAACAACCTGCACTTCAGGCAAGTTCGTGCGGAAGGGGTTCTTCTGCACATAGGCGACGGGCACCTGGCTGGCGGTGCGATCGGTGGCGAACATCGCGACGATCGTGTCCGTGTCGTCGAACAGCGCGCGCAGGTTCTGCTGCGCGAGTGGGTCGTCGTCGCGCATGGTCTGCGGCTGCGTCAGGCGGGCGAGCGCCGCTTCGACGCGGGCCTCGACCTGTTGGTCTGCGCCGCCGCTGAGCTCGCCCTGCGCCACTCGCATGCCATAGAGCACACCGCCGGCGGTCAAGACAACGAGCGCGATGAGAATCGCGCCCTGACCGAACAGTTTGGAACCGCCCTGGCCGCCTTCCATTTCGAGGCGCTCGGCCTCGGTGAGGTCGTCCATCTTGGCTACGCCGCCAAGCAGCGACAGCGATTGCGGCTCCTGCTCGGGCGTGGCGCTTTTCGGGGCGTTATTGAGATTGTCGTTGGGGGGCATCCCTGTCATGACCGGCGTCCTCCTGCCGACGGGCGCGACTCGCCGGGCGAATCCTTGCTGTCGAAGAAGATGCTAAGCGTCACGTCTGCCTGCATCTTTCCCTCCTCGTTGCGCACTTTGCGAAGCTTCATTTCGGGTGTTCGTGTAATTCGCGGCAGCTTCTCCAGATCCAGCAGGAAGCTGTAGAACCCGTCGAAGTCGCCGACGATGACCATTTTGATCGGCAGCTCGGCGTAGTGGGCGGTGGGCACGATGCGCTCCGTGCGAACGCTGCGCGGCGTGAGGTCGCGGGCGGTGGCCAACTCCCACACTTCTTTGAGGATTACTTCAACCTCGCGCTGGGCGGGCAGTTTCTGCTCGAAGAGCGTGATGGCTTCGCCGAGCTTGTCGATCTCTTCGCCCAGATCGGCGATGCTCACGGTCGCGGCCTCAAGCTGCTTGAGCTTGGACTGCTTCGCGACGATCTCTTCGTGCGCTTCGTCCAACTGCATCTGGCGTGGCTGAAAGACAAAGAAATACGCTGCCACCGGCATGGCCAGCAGCACGAGTACAAACACCAGTTCTCGCGTTCCGAATCGCATGGCTTCTTACTCCCAAAGTCGGCGTCGGTTCACCCGGCCGCCGCGATCATTCCGTTCACGCCGTTTACGGCTGGCCCCACTTCGGCGCGACATTGGCGCCGGGGGCGACCAGTTCGCCCGATTCGTCGATCTGCAGCCGACTGCCCATCGGGTTCTGTTTCAGCTCACGGCTGACGAGCGTGGGCTCCATCGCGTCGAAGTCGACGTCCTGGTTCACTTTCAGCTCAATGCGGAACTGTCGCATCCGCTGTTCGCTGATGGTGGTCTGTTCGGAGAACAACAGGTTCACGTCGTAGAACATGTTGTGCCTGCCGAGCGCGGTCATGAACCGGGCGACCTCCACGTCCGTCGGCGCGACGCCGACGAGGTTGACGGTCATCTCGGTTTCGGGCACTTCGATCTGGCTGAACATGTCGTTGGCCTTCGACCGGCTGGCGAGGCGTTGCTGTTCGCGTTCGATGGCGGTGCGTGGCCGGGTGGTGGTGCGCAGCTCGCGTGTTTCGAGATCCATCTCGGTCAGGCTGAGCGTGGCGGGCATGTGGTTGATCAGCTCGGCCATGAGCAGGCTTCGCGGTACGCGTTCGAGTAGCACGCCGGTGACCTGCGCCTTGTGGATCATCTGCTTTTTCTGTTGCTGGAGCTGTTCGAGCTGCTCAATGCGTCGGGCGGCTTCCTCGAATTCGAGATTGACCTGACGATGCAGCTCGCGCACCTCGGCGTCGTGTCGGCCGCTGACGACGTAAGCGCCGACGAGGCCGACCATGACGATGCCGAACAGCGTGAGACAGAGGATATTGGTCCGTCGCGCGGCGCGACGTTCCAGGTAATCCTCAGGCAGGAAGCTCATATTGTCCATGACTCACTCCGATTTCAGTCAGTTTCGAGTTTCGAGTTTCCAGTTTCGAGTTGAGGCGATGCGGGTCAGCAGGGCATAACTCGAAACTCGAAACTGGAAACTCGAAACGCCTTACAGGTTTGCTTCACTCAAGCAGAGGCCGAACGGCACGGCCCATGCGGGTTGGGGTTCGTCGAGGTTGACGCCTACGGCGGGCTGGCTTTGCGTGATGCGGACCACGCTGGCAAGCGGGTCGCCGAGCTGGGCGGCAATGCGTACGGCTCGGGCGATGCTCTGGCAGGTCGATACGTGCCGCGCCTCGCCGCCGAGGAACACCAGCCGATCGATCGGCGTGTCGGGGCATAGCCGTTGGTAATAGCGGATCGACATCTGCAACTCGTCGACGAGGCATTCGATGGTGTCGCTGGCGAGCGTTTGATCGTTCGCGGGCGGCGCGGCGGCCTCGGCAGTGCGCTGGCCTGCCTGGGCCTGTGCATCGAGTGCGGGAATGCCGGTGGCGGGGGCGGCTGACGCTGCGGCGGCGTGTTGCTCGGCAGCGGCGGCGGCGGCCATGGCGTGTTCCGGCGCGTGTGCGTCATCGCCGAAGGTTTGTTCGCGCGTACGGCCGGCGGCCTGGTCGATGCGCAGTTGACGGGCCTGTTCGAAGTCGACGTGCCGAGCGGCGGCGAGGCGGCGGGTGATCTCATCGCCGGCGGCGTGCACCGTCTTGGCGAACTTGAGTCGACCGTTGGCGGCAATGACCAGCTTCGTGCTGGCGGCGCCGATGTCGATGTAGCAGACGGCCTTGGCGGGGGTGGCCGGTGTCGTGTCGTTGTTTTCGTCGAAGGCCTTGCAAAGGGCCCAAGACTCGCTGTGCATGCCGACGACGTCGAGCTTGGCTTTGCTTGCGATCTCGATGTAGCGCATCACCACTTCGCGCGAGGCGGCGATGCATAGCACTTCCATCTGAGCCGAGTCTTGTCGATTGACCGGGCCGACCGGCACGTGACGGACGACCATACGGCGAGGGTCGATTTCGAGCCGTTCGCGCAACTGCTGTTCGAGCATGAGCTGGAACTGGCTGGCGTCATCGGCGCGCGGCACTTCGAGGTGCTGCACGACGGTTTGAAACGCCGGGAGCGAGCAGATGGCGCGTCGGCCCTTGAACGGCTGGGACTTGACCAGCCGTGGCAGGGCCTCGGCGAGGAACGCCTCACGCGCAACGGGGTCTCGCCGCGCGGCGGCGGGGATGACCTCGGCGGCGGCGGCGGCGAGCTGGATTGGACGGCCTGGGATCACCTGTAACAACTTGAGGCTGTCGGCCCCGAAGTCAATGGCGATCGGAGAGTACCGTGTTTTGGAAAAGCCGAAAGCCATACGTCTGCTTCGCCTCTCTTTGACGGTCGGTGCGTCGGGGTGGGCGTGGCGCTCGGTCTGGTAACACTGCTCAGACCGACCTGGGCCACGTACCCGCGGCGCGGATGAAGCCTCCCTTCATGCATCGGAGCTTTAGTCGCCCCGGTTTAGCTCGTCCGCCACGGTTATCCCGCCGATTTTTTCGTTACAGGCGATACAGACCGAATCACCCTTATGAACGGCGGTCATCGGGTGCGAAATCATTGAGATGCGCAAAAAATTGTAAGTGATTGTCCCTGCGATCCGGCTGCTCACGCCCGCTTGGTCGGCTTCGCGTTGGCGGGCGATCAGTCGACGTGATGACGTATGGATTGCCCGGCACTGGCGGAGGTACGGTCGGGCGACCGATAAAATGGGGGACGGATGACCCAATAAGGAAGGTGTCAATCAATGCCGATGTTCGCGATTGATCGACTGGTGAGCCTTGCAGCGACGGCGGGCCTGGTGACGGTACTGGGCGTGGCGGGCTGGGCCGGCTTTCGGCTGACGCAGGCTCACCTCAAGGCAGAGGTGTATCAACATCGGCTGGTGGAACTGAGCCATCAGTACGAGCAGCTTCGCGGGCAGTACAACGAGGCCGTGCGACGGACTGCGGTAACGGAACTGGTCGTGGCGGACGGCGAGGTGACCGTGCACATCCGCACCGCCGAGGGACTGCTCAAGACCGTGCCAACGGGGCTGGACCCGCAGCAGGAAATCTATGTCGACTATCTTGTGCTCGACGGTCGACTGTGGATTCGCCGAGTGTTTGACGACCGCACGCCGCCGCGCAGTGGCGTGGTGATTGACACGGAGTTGAGTGAGATCGACTGGGACTCGCCGCGCGTGGCGCACGGCCAGGCGGTCTATCGGCAGCTGGACGAGGGGCGGTGGGTTGTCACCGTCACGGGCAGCGGTGCGCTGGGGCTGACGCGGATTGAGGCGGATGACGTGGTGGAGCTCGCGCCGCCGCCGCAGGTGCGCGACTATCAGCAGGTGGAGACGGAAGTGTCGGATCGGCTGCGTGAGATATCGACGGGCGACGTGGTTCGGCAGTTGTTTGCGCGATGAATCGGGCGCTCGGGATGTAGAAGCTGCAAGGGACCGGGGCATATCTGACAAAGCATGGGGGAAGCGCGTAATTGTTACGAAATTGGCAGCTACCGCTCGCCTGACAAGCGCGGCCGGGTAAAGTGTGCTCAGCGATGAAGGACGTCGGACACTACGACGCTTGGCATCGTGACAAACGGCGAAGACTCCCCGGTCGGCACGCTTTTAATGCAGTACCAAAGGAGGCAGAAGGAAGCGTGCAACCCCTTTAGTCGGCCTGTCGGCAGAGTGTAACCTTGAGCCCACGCAGCCCTAGCCCGCTGCCGGCAGGCCATTCACGGCGGGGGAGAAAGTCGTGCCCGCACCGGATTTTAACGATCCGTTGCGGGTTTTTTTATGGCTGGGATCATGAGAAGTGACCTTCGTTGAAGATCCACCGCCGACACGCCCCTGTTCGCCGAGCACCTGATCCGCCCGCCCCCCTCACACCAACCCCGCCCGCCGACGCCCCCACCACTCCAACGTCAAGCAGCCGACAATCATCGCAAGCACCTGCCAACGTCCCAACCCCGACCACGACCGCGGCCGCGTCGGCTCCGCCTCCGTCCGCGCCAGCCGCCGGTCCGCCATGTCCGCCAACAGCCGACCCGCTTCGCCCAGCTCAAATCGCTTCCCGCCCGTCGCCGCCGCCAGTTCCGCCAGCACGCTCAGCCGGGCCGACGGGTCCAACCGCTCGACCGACCGCTCCGTCACCATCAACCGCGCCTCTGCCGACACATCCGCAAGCTCGCCCGCCTCATCCGCCGCCGCGGTCAGCTCAAACCGATGCACCCCCGCCTCATCCGACTGGTAGCTGCCGCGAAACGAACTCGCCCGGCGATCGTCCCGCGCGAGCGTCACCGCCCGCACCTCACCGCTCGGCCCCGTCACGCGCAGCCTCGGCTCAAAGTCAGGCGACACATACCGCGTACTGACCGTCACCCCCACCGCCTCGCCAGGCTCAACCGCCAACCGCTCCAGCGACAACGACACAGCCTGTCCGGGCAGAAAATCACCCGCCCCCGCCAGCCACCGCACCGCCCGCGACCAGAACAGGTGATACACCGTCTCATACGCCTGTAACTCGCTCGGCAGCATCGCCCACCGCCAAAGCCCGTCCGTCAACACCGCCAGCACCCGCCCACGCCCCGCGCTTAACTGCACCACCGCCGCCATGCCGGGCGAATCATCGTCCCCCGCCGCCTGCCGCATCAACACCACCGACGCCGACCGCTCGCGCACCACCCGCGTCGCCGCCAGCATGCCCGGCAAGCGCGTCGTCAACACGTCCGCCATATCCGCATCCGCATCTGCTAACTCACCCAGCGCATCAAACTGCAACAGCGGGCTCGCCGCCCCCGCCTCCGTCAGCCGCAAGGCCAACCCCGCCACCTGCGCTTCGCCCCACTCGACCGGCGCGATCGGCTCGAACACCGCCATCGCCGCCGCCCCCGCCTCCGTCGTCACATCAAACGGCCGACCGCGCGCCAGCACCACCGCCCCGCCATGCTCCCGCACAAAATCCACCAACCCCCGCGCCGCCTCACCCGGGAAAAACCGCTCCACACGTCGGCCAAGCACCACCACGTCAAACGCCGACAGCGCCGCGCCGTCCAATGCATCCGCATCAAAGTCCACCCCGCCCGCCGCAGGCCGCTGCACGATCCGCCGACCCCCGCCAAGCTGGTGCACCGCATGCAACGCCACCTGTGCATCATCCCGCAACACCCGCCCCAGCCATCGCGTCTCCCAGTAAGGCTCACCTTCGAGCATCAGCACCCGCAGCCGGTCGCCCGTCACCTGCACAAACACCACCGACCGCGCCGTCGAAGATTCAAACTCCGCCTCATCCCCCGCCCGCTCATCCACCGGCGACACCCGCACCTCATACCCATGCACCGTCACCCCCCCACCTTCCGCCCCCCCATCTCCATCTTCATCCCCCCAAAGCCCACGGACTCCGTCCGTGGGTCCCCCCGCCCCCGGAAGCCCCGGAAGCCCCCCCGAAATCGCCCCCGGCTCAATCTCAAACGCCACCGCCTCCGTCACCCCACCCTCATCCAACCACACCCGCCGCGACGCCACCACCTCCCCCTCATACGACACCTCCACCGCCACCTCACGCTCACCCAGCCCCCGAGGCCACAACTGCACATGCAGCATCGTCGTCTCCCCCGACAACAACACATCCGCATCCACCCACGCCTGCACCGCAAGCCCCGGCGAACCATCCACCTCACCCACCGGCACGACATGCACCGTCGCCCCCGCCTCCGCCAACCGCCGCGTCACCGCCGGGTCGCGGCCGCGCTCCGTATCATGCCCGTCGCTCAACACCACAAACACAGGCGACCCTTCACCCCGCGCCGCCGACGACGTCAACGCCTCATCCAGCGCGGCAAACAACCGCGTCTGATCCCCGCTCGGCTCATGGTCCGCCAACCCCGCTGTCTCCATCGGACGCACGTCCGCGTCAAACCCCAACACCCGCACGTCTCCCGCCTCGCTCAGGCGACCGAGTTGCGCTTCGCTCAACCACCCCGCCGTCAACGCCGACCATCGCGACATCGCCTGCCCGTCATCGCCCACCACATCCGCCTCGCTCATGCTCGCCGACGTATCCACCAGCAGCGTCACCGCGCCCCCATCATCCGCCGCCTCTCCCGCCTCTCGCTCCGCAACGCCATGCCCAGCCAGCACCCACGCCGCTCCCGCAATCGCCGCCATCCGCAGCCCCAGCCACACACTCGCCCGCCCCGCTCCCGCCGCAGGGCAATCCACCCGCCGCCATCGCCACACCGCCGTCCCCGCCGCCGTCACGATCACCATCACTACAACCCATCCGCTCATCTCACACCCCCTCTCCCGACCCACATCCCCTCCACTGCCAGCAGCACCAGCCCCGCCACCACGCACCACATCCAAAGCTCAACCCCCGCCCGCCCATCATCCCACCCGCGAAGCCCACGGACTGCGTCCGTGGGCCCACCCACCACACGCCCATCCAACTCCGCCACCCGCTCCGCCCCCACCGGCCGCAAATCGCTCGCCCCCGGCTCCACCGTCACCCAAACCCCGCCCACCACCACCTCATCCTCCCCACCATCCGACGCCCTATCCCTCCCCCGAAGCCCACGGACTCCGTCCGTGGGTCCGCCCCCCTCCCCCTCACGCACCACATACCCGCCCGGCCGCCCCCCTGGGTCACTCGCCCCTCCCGGGTGCACCTCAACCGCCCCCGCCGCGCCCGGCGAAAGATGCCGCACCAACTGATGCACCAGCGGCGCCATCGCAGGCCCACGCACAAAATCACCCCCGCCCTCCCCAGGCGACAAACTCCCCGCAACCATCGCCAACCGCCCCTCATCCACCACACCCCACGCCACCGCCGGCGAACCGTCCGCAAAGTAAACCAACCCCGTCGCATCACCCGCGAGCGTCCCCGCCCATGTCCGCCCCAACCGCGACCGCAACAACGCCGCCCGCGCCGGCCCCTCGAACACCGCCAGCACATCGTGATCAAACCGCCCCGCACCGAACCGCCGACCGCCCCAGGCCCCCGCCGCGTCCGGGGGGTCCGCCTCATCCGTCGGCAGCATCGGCAGCGTCACCTGCTCCGACAGCAACCCCGCCGACCGCAGCGCCGCCGCATCGTCCACCACCCACATCACCCCGCCGCCGCGCCGCAGGTGCGCCGCCAGCCCCGCCCGCTCTGCTGACGACAGCGCCCCCGCCTCCACCAGCAACACCACCGCATCGCGATCGATCGCCGCCGTCAGCGCGCTCGGCGAACCCACCGTCAACGCCACCCCCGTCAACCGCCGCGCATCATTCTCATCATCATCACGACCGCTCGGCCGCAGCGCTCGCGATACGAAGTACGCCGCGCCCGACGCATCATCCACATCCCCGCGCGTCAGCAGATGCACCGCCCGCGCCGCCCGCACATACACAAACACTCCCGCCCGATCGTCCGCTGCCAGCGCATCGTCCGCCCCCACCCGGTCCACCACCACCTCCTGCAACCCCGCCTCATCAAACACCACCTCAAAGCTCACCGTCGCTCGCCCCCCATCACCGTCGAGCTCAACTGAAACCACCCGCCTGTCCGCCTCATCACCCGCATCATCATCCCCCCCCACGCGCAGCGCCACCGTCGCCGAGACCGCCGCCGGCCCATAGTTGCTCACCTCCCCCATCACCGTCGCCGACTGCCCGACCACCGGCTGCGCGGGCGACACACGCACCCGCCCCACCGCCACGTTATCCGTCGGCCCTTCAATCGCGTGGTACCGCACCGCCGCCCCCGCAGGCAATCTCGCCGTCGCCTGATCCGACCATTGCGTTGCCTGTGCATCGCCGAACACCTCAACGCGCAGCGCCCGCGGCGGATCGTCCGCCAATCGCCGATGCGCTTCGCCCGCCCTGACCATCGCCTCCCCCATTCGGCCGTGCTCGTACGTCACCTCCACCTCACGCAGCCGAGCGATCAGCGCATCCTGCCGACCCGTCGGCTCAGGCAGCAGAAGCGTCGGCCGCGCGTCGAGCAGCACCACGCTCGCGCGATCGCGCACCGGGTCGACCGCCTGCAACAATTCAATCGCCCGCCGACGCGCCTCGTCGAACAGCATCGCCCCCCGCACGCTGCGCTGCATCGACACCGTCCGATCCACCACGATCACCACATGGTCACCCGCCCGCGCATCCACCCCCGCCGCCGTCGGCGATTGCCACCTCGGCTGCATGAACGCCAGCGCAATCAACCCCACCGCGGTCGCCCGCAACAACATCACCGCCCAATGTCGTAACCGCCGCCACCGCGTCGCCTCTGCCTGCGATGCAATAACAAACCGCACCGCCGGGAACATCACCCGCCGCCCGCCGCGTCGACTCAACAGGTGCGCAGCCATCGCCGCCGCCATCGCCGCCGCGACGCCCAAGCCCCACCACGGACTGGCAAACATCAGATTAGCCAACAGATTTGCGATAATCTGTATCTTTCAAACCCCCGAACAACCCGAACCCAGACACCCCCCAATAAAGCCCACGGATGTAGCGCAGCGAATCCGTGGGACCACGCAAACCAACCCGCACCAACCCACCCCCCACACTCGCAACACCCATTCTAGAAAGGACCGCCCCCGCATGGCCACAGAACCCGCCAGCCTCATCGACCCCGGCAAAACCGCCCCCGCCTTCACCCTCAAAGACCAGCAAGGCAACACCCACCGCCTTTCCCAATACAAAGGCCGCTGGGTCCTGCTCTACTTCTACCCCAAAGACAATACGCCCGGCTGCACTAAACAGGCCTGCCAGTTCCGCGACACAGGCGACACCCTCGACGCCCGCGGCGCCGTCGTGCTCGGCGTCAGCCCCGACGACGAAGCCTCGCACGCCAGGTTCGCCGACAAGTTCAGCCTCCCCTTCCCACTGCTCGCCGACCACGACGCGAAACTCTGCACCAAGTACGGCGTGTGGCAGGAAAAAAACATGTACGGCCGAAAGTACATGGGCGTCGTCCGCACCACCTACCTCATCGACCCGCAAGGCAAAGTCGCCCACCGCTGGGACAAAGTCAAAGTGCCCGGCCACGCCGACGACGTTCTCGCCCAACTCGACCAATACACCGGCTGACACACACCACGCCACAACCCCACACTGCCAACCCGATGCGCAGCGCCTCCCCCGATGCCCAACCATCGCGCACGCGCGTTGCCCGCCACACAACCCCACGCACATGGCATGAGCTTTGCAAAGAAGCAAGGTTCATCACGAAAGGTTCAAGAACTTCTAATCAGGATTTTACCTTAGCGCACGCAACTTCGAGTTGAACGCGCTTACAATGCGATCGCCAAGTCGGCGGCAGCAGAAAAGTTGCCGCCTGCATTCCGGACGCTGAAGACACTGGACGTCTCCAGCCAATAGTTAAGCACACGAGATTGCTTGAGAAAGGAAGTTCAAGGATGGCTCGTACACGAACGCAAAGCAAGTCGACCCCCGAAACCAAAGCCCCCGCCAAGCCGCGCACCGCCGCCAAAGCCAAGGCCGACACGAAGGCCGACACCAAGGCCAAGACCAACGGCAACGGTGCCGCCACCACCGCCAAGCCCCGTCGCACGAGCAAGCCCAAGGCCGCTCCGATCGGTCACGAACAGATCGCTGCGAAGGCCTACGAAATCTGGGAATCCAAAGGCCGACCCCTCGGCACGGATGAACAGAACTGGCAGGAAGCCGAAGCCGCGCTCGCCCCGCGCTGATCGCATCCACACCAGAATCTGCTTCCCCCTGAAACGGCGCGTCACCCCACGATCGCCGCAGCGCGATCCCATTGCACACAAGGTCGGCCAACACGCCGTGCCCGACCACTATCATCGCGCGTGCAATCGGCCTGCGTACCATAGAAGTAAACGCCGATTTACATTCGAGCATGCTCGATCGATTGATTTACGAATTAGCGGCTTCTAAAGTCCATTGCCGCGCGTAATGCGTAGTTCAGGAGGGCCACCTTTGTGCAGTGTCATTTTCGGTGGGGCGTCGCCGCCGACACAATCAAGGCTCATCGATCTGTGGAAAGCGATCAAGGATGATGATGTTCCTTCGGCTGTCACTCGTTTTGGCCCTTACCGTTTCACTCACCACGCCACTCATCGCATCGCCGTTCCGTGATGGCATCGTCGTCTTCGGCGACAGCCTCACCGACACAGGCTTCTTCAACAGCGTCACCGACGGCGCCGTGCCCGGCCCCGGTTACACCGACGGCCGATTCTCCAACGGCCCGGTCTGGATCGAACACCTCGCCAACGCACTCGGACACAGCGACCCCCTCCCGCCAACGCTCGGCGGCACGAACTACGCCTTCGGCGCGGGCATGACCCACTCCAGCCTCGACCCCACGCCGGACCTCGTCCACATGGACCAGCAGGTGGGCATGTACCTCGACACCCTCAGCCAATCGCCCGGCCGACCGCCGCGACATGACCTGTTCGTCCTCTGGGGCGGCGCGAACGACTTCATGCGAGCCGACCCCAACACCCCGATCGACCCCGTCGCGTCGGCGCAAAACATCGGCCAGTACATCGAACAACTCTACAACGTCGGCGGACGCAACTTCCTCGTCGGCGATCTGCCCCAACTCGGCAACGTCCCCGCCACCGTTCACGACCCCGAAGCCCGCGACGCGCTCAACAGCCTCTCCAGCGCATTCAACAGCGCGCTGGCCCAGGTCCTGCTCGACCTCGAACAACTGCAAGGCCTCAACCTCTACCGCCTGCCCGCCGCCGACCTGTTCGACGCGGCCTGGGCAGGCGAGTTGGGCTTCAGCAATGTCGATGAGCCCGCCGTGCCAGGCCTCGAACCCGGCGCCCCCGTTTGGGGCGACCCCGTGCCCAACCCCGACGAGTACATGTTCTGGGACGCCATCCATCCCAGCGCCGCGATGCACGAGTTCATCGGCGAAGCCGCTTTCGACGCGGTCGACGGGCTCGGCCCCCGCGGCTGGTATCGGGTGAACGCGATCCCCGAGCCGACCAGCGGCACGCTCGTCATCGGCGCAGCGATGATGTTGCTGGCACGTCGTCGGCGACGTGCTCATTCATAAAGCTCGTTTGTAATCATTCAGGAATCCGACGCCGACCGGCGCGGCCCCTCGAATTCGCCCACCAACTCGACCTGGATCTGCTCGATCCGGAACCCGAGTTTGTGCTCGATCTCGGTCAGCGCCTCGCGCGGCAAATGCCTCAACAACGCGTCCCCCAGCGATTCGGGCACGTCCGCCACCGCGCCGCTGTGTCGGCAGCGCAGGTGCAGGTGGTCGTCGCGTACCGCGTCGTATCTCGCAGAGCCGTTCAACCCCGCCCCGGGTAGCTTCTGCACCAGCCCCGATCGGCAAAACGCCTCCAGCGTGTTGTACACCGTCGCCAGGCTCATGCCCGGAATCTCACGGCCCACATCGCGGAACAGGTCGTCGGCCGTGGGATGCTCACGCGTCGCCTCCAGCGCAGCGTAAATCGCCTTGCGCTGCCGCGTGCAACGCAAGTTGTGTGCCGAAAACAGCACTTCGATGTGATTGTCCGGCTCATGGTCGAACAAAGGATGACTCCCGAGCGAACAGACTCCAGCCAGCGGGCCGCAGTTTCATAACGGTCTTGCTTGCATCATCCTACGCTCTCGGGCATCATCGGTCCACCGTCGCGATCAAACCGCCCCCAACGAGGCCCGCTCCGGCGTGGCCGAGCCCGGCCGAGGTGATTTAAACTGTCGCAAGCGCCGTCGGCCGACGGCCGCTGCAGAAAGACACCGGATGTCCCCCAACTGGCATCGATTGAACCGTCTCGCGTCCTGGTCATTGCTCGCCGTCTGCCTGCTGCTGGTCGGCACGGTGATGGCGGCCTCGACGCGCAACGTCACCGTCGTTCTGGACGACGGCCGACGACTCCACGGCGCACTCGTCGCCGAGGACGACCACCGCGTCGTCCTCGAAGTCGCCGGCATCCGCATGCCCATGCGTCGCGACGAAATCTCACGCATCGAAGAACGCCCCACCCCCCAGGTCTACTACCAACGCCAACGCGCCGAGCTGGACGACGACGACCTGCTCGGCCGAGTCGAACTCGCGATCGCGCTCAGCGACATGGGTGCCCACGACCTCGCTCTCATCGAATTGGGCGAACTGCGCGAAGCTCACCCCGACAACCAGTCGCTCGCTCGCATCCACCGCACGATCGAAGCCGGCCAACGCCTCGCCCAGCAGCCCGCCAGCGAACGCCGACGCTCCGCCGACAACGCCCGCACACCGGCCAACCGACTCACGCAGGAACAGATCAACCGCATCCGCGTCTTTGAAGTCGACCTCGACGAACGCCCACGCATCCACGTGCCCGACAGCACACTCGACAAATTCTTCAACAAGTACGCCAGCCATGAACGCGTTCCAAGCGACCGCGCCGGACAAACCAGCCTCCGACGCGCGCCGGGCTTCGAACAACTCGCCCTCATGTTCGACGTCCAGGCACGCGATCTCTATGGCGAAGTCCGCGTCCGACACGATCCCGTCCCCTTGCGCGTCTTCCGCACACAGATCCACCGCCAGTATGTCCTGAACTACTGCGCCACCAACCAATGCCACGGCGGCGACGACGGCGCGGGCGGCCTCAAACTTCTCAACACGCACGGCAACACCGACGCCACCGTCTACACCAACTTCTACACCCTCCACCGGTACGCCAACGACGACGGCCGCATGATCGACCGCAACAACCCCGATCGATCCCTCCTGCTACAGTACGGCCTCGCCCGAAACAGCGCCGCCACACCACACCCCGAAACACCCGGCTGGCGCCCACACTTCCGCACAAGTGACGACGCCCGCCTGCAAAGCTTCGCCCGCAACATCAGCCGACTCTATCGCCCCACGCCTGACTACGGCATCGACTTCAACCACAACATCACCACCAATAACAACGACAACGACAACAACACCAGCGATCGAGATCACAACCTCGACGCGGAAGACACAGACAACGCCGACACGTCCGAACCGACCAACGACAACGCAACACCAAGTCGATAGCCTTTTCACGTACAACAAGCATCTTCCATGCCAGATCTGCAAAACATCACGACAACCCCCGCCGCCCCACCGCGACCGGCCGACGCCCACAAAGGCACGTTCGGCACGGTCATGATCGTCGGCGGCAGCGCCACCATGATCGGCGCGCCCGCCATCACCGCCCGCGCCGCGTTCCGTACAGGCAGCGGCCTGGTCAAGCTCGCGGTTGATTCGGCCATCCTCCCGTTCGCGCTCACCATCGAGCCCGGCGCGACCGGCCTGCTGTTCACCGGCGAGCTTGATCATCGGCTCGCCGCGCTTGATGCCGCCGACCCCGACAAGCACGCCGTGCTCGCCGTCGGCCCCGGCATGGGTCAAGCCAGAGAGGCCGGCGAGTTGGTGGTCGCCCTGCTGCGTGGCAAGCGCCCGGTCGTGCTCGACGCCGACGGCCTCAACCAGCTTGCCTGGTCCGACTATCGCCACACACCCGGCGGCGCGCCGCTCGTGCTCACGCCCCACCCCGGCGAGTTTCGCCGACTCGCCACGCCGATGGGCATTCGCCTCGACCCGACTCGGCCCGACCAGCGCACCGACGCCGCCGCCGCCCTCGCCCAGATGCACCAGGCCGTCGTCGTCCTTAAGGGCCAACACACCGTTGTCTGCGACGGCGACCGCGTCTTCGTCAACGACACCGGCCATCCCGCGCTCGCCACGGCCGGCAGCGGCGACGTGCTCACCGGCGTGATCGCCAGTCTCATCGGGCAGGGCTTGGCCCCCTTCGACGCGGCGGTGCTCGGTGTACACGCGCACGGCTGTGCCGCCGAGCAATGGGCCGCCGCCCACGGCCGAGCCGGCCTGCGCGCAATCGACCTCTGCGACGAACTGCCCGCCGCGATCGAAAAACATCGCCTCTGATTCGTCTGTCAGTCGCCCATCACGACGCCGAGCGTCAGCAGCAGGTTCGCGTAGATGCGCTGCTCACCGGTCTGAATCGTCACCGCCACATCAGGCGACTCGCCGGCCTCGTAAAACGCGAAACGCTCGATCGGCTTGAGCTTGAGATCCGCATACCCCGCGGTGCGAAAGATGCCTCGATACTCATCCCAGATCGGCGGGTCTTCGCTTAACCCGTACGGCCCCGTGCGGGCGTAATCCATCGTCGCCGCCGCCTCAACAGGCACCGCAGGCAGCAACGCCTCAAGCACTTGCGTGCATGACACCAGGCCCGGTGAAAGGTTCAAGTGCACCAGCCGAGCGTTCGGCCCCAGCTTCGTCGCGGCCGGGTAGTTGCCGTCGGCAATCAACACCTGCGACCCATGCCCCGCCCGGCCGATCGCGTCCAGCAACTGCGGATGAATCAAACGTGACTTAAGCATGATGGTTTAATGATCAGGGAAAGGTTTCTGGTTCGTCTACCCTCAAAAGCCGAGGGCTGAGGAGCAAAGCGACGAAGCCCCGGATCTCTCTGAGAACCACTTCTCCAAGAACGATCTCTCCGAAAACCAAAATAAAAAAGCGGGCAGGGACGGCAGCTCTGTCGGGGGGTCCAAAATAGAGCTAACCGCAACCCCTGCCCGCAAAGCGGAACATACGGACGCTGTCGCGCCCGCTCCACAACTCAACACTCGAGAATCAGGCAATTGCCCCTTGATCTGACACTTCAATAATCAATCCGGATCAAACGATAACCAACAGTAGTTTACCGATAATTCATCAATGCTGCATGCAACATTTTTCCAACGCGTTCACGCAGCGCATCAGGCTTGCGAACTTTCACCTGATCCGCGTAGCCACACAGCCACCACGCGATCTCTCCGAGCCCGTCGACCGTGAACCGCATGACGCACCGACCGTCCGGCAGCAGCTCGTGCTCCTGCGTCGGATGCCAGCGCACTTCCGACACGTTCCGTCCCACCATCGCGCTGAATTCGAGCTCGACTTCGTGCTCTTCCCCTTCCGGAATAAGCTGCCACGCCTTGCCTAGTTTGTCGCGAGCCTGGAACCGCTTCGGCCGACGGAAACAGCGCGGCAACGGGTCGATCGATTCAAACCGCGCCAGCTTGAACACGCGCACTTCCTGATGCACGCTGCTGCGTCCGAGCACGTACCACGCGCGGTTCACAAAGTGCAGCACGTAAGGCTCCAACTCGCCGCGGATCGGCTCCGCCTCCACCGGACTGCCGTACACCACCTGGCACGCCCGCCGTTCGTCCACGCACTGCTGCAGCATCGGGTAGAACGCACTTTCGCGTTCGCCCATGCCCACCGCGCCGGGGTCGACGGACACGTGAGCCATCATCTCCCCGCACGCCGAGCGGATCGGCTCGGGCACGGTGCTCAGCAGTTTGTAGATCGCCGAGAGCGCCGGCATCACCATCGGCCGCTGCCGATCCGCCGACGCCGCCTTGCCCAGCATCATCAGCCCCACCGTCTCGGCGACCGTCAGATTCACCGGCGGCAGAAAAAACTCGCTACGCAGGCGATAGCCTTCGCCCGGCGTGTGGTAATACGGAATGCCCGCGGCCTGCAGCATCTTCAAGTCTCGAAACAGCGTGCGTCGGCTGACATTCAGCTCTTCCATCAACTCCGGTGCTTTGCGCGGACGACCGCTCTGCATCAGCGTGATCAATCGCAACAGACGATGGACTCGACTTACATTCATGATCGGTGCAAAGCGGCCACGACGTCCAGCGTCAAAGTGCCATCAGCCTGGCACGGGTACAAAAAAAGCGGCCCCGGATTCAATGACAAGACGCCAAGTCGCCAAGTCGCCAAGGACAGGAGATCTTCTTGCCACGAAGACACGAAGGACACGAAGCAATCACGAAGGAAGGCAGGGACGTGTTCTCTTTTTTTAAAGACCCATCTCTCTGAATCATTCTCCCCCACGCCTTTTTCTTCTTCCCCCTTCTTCGTGTCCCCTTCGTGTCCTTCGTGCCTTCGTGGCTTGTCTTTCTGCTTGGCGTCTTGGCGTCTTGGCGTCTTGGCGTCTTGGCGTCTTGGCGTTTTCATTCTCACGCTACGCAACCGCCTCGCCTCACTGCACGCCGGATTCGCGCAGCAGGTCCATGAACTGGCTGGTGAACACGAAGTTGTGCTCGGGGAAGGCCAGGCCCGCGCGGTTGTGATCGATATGGCTGAACATCAGCTCGATGCTCGCCAGCGGCGTGACCTCGCCCGTGCCCGGGTCGAGCAGCTCGGTGACGCCGGTGGTCGACGCGCCGGTCGCATCGAGGCGGTCAATGGTGGCGGTGTGGCGGAGGGTGAAGCCCGGCCGAGCGTCGGCGGTGAAGCTGGCGCGGCCGATCTTGGCGAGAATGACCTTCTCTTTGAAGTCGTTCGCGTGGCCGACGAGGATGCCGGCCGTCTGCGCCATGCCCTCGATGATCAACGTGTTCGGCAACACGGGCTGCGCCGGCCGATCGCCATGCGCGGGGAAGTGATCGTGCAGCACGTCCTCCGCTGCGGAGACGTTTTTGATCGCCACGCAGCGCTCGCCGCGATCGAGCGACAGAATGCGGTCAATCCAGATCCAGCGCATACATCAGCCTCATTCAGCGGGAGCGCGTCGCGAGCGACGCGGCTAAATGGCGACGCCATCGTCCGCGTTCACGAAAGCTTCGACTGGACGAACTTCACAATCGCGTCCACCGTGAAGACGTTGGAGAAGTCTTCCACCTTTCGGCTGCTCTCGAATTCGGAAAGGTCGACGTGCGGCAACCGCTTGCGCAGCTCGGCCATGCCCTCGTCGGTGACCTCGCCGTCCTGCACGTATTGCGGATCGTTGAGCACGTTTTCGGGGAACAGCTCGCTCTGCTCGATCTTGATGCCGAACGCCTTCTCCAGGCGGAAGACGATGTCGAGGAAGTCGATCGACTCCGCGCCGAGATCCTCCACCAGCTTCGCCTCGGGCGTCACCTCGTCGTCATCGACGCCGAGCGCGTCTTCGAGCACGTCCTGCACCTTGCTGAATACTTCATCCTGCGTCATGGGCATTTTCTTATCTCCGGCGGACCGTGGACAACCTGCCCACCGTGCGCTTGCGTTGGCAATACCTGCCTGTCCCGTTCATCCCTGACCCGGCTGCGTCCGCTCGGCCAGCGGCGCCAGCCGAAACCGGCCCTGCACCGCCACCTGCCCGGCGACCGTGCCCTTGCCCTGAAACTCGCAGCCGGCGTCGTCCCGACTACGCAATGTTACTTCCACTTCCAGCGTCTGGCCCGGCCGAACCATCTGGCCGTAGCGCACGTTGCGCACTTCCCGCACCACCCACGCCGACTCACAAGGCGAAGTCGCCTCCGCGTCGGCCAGCAGCCGCGCGGCCTGCACCAGCGTCTCAAGCATCATCACACCCGGCAGGACGGGGAACCCGGGAAAGTGGTCGCCCAGGTACTCCTCCGCCGTGGTGACGTTCTTGATCGCGGTCAGCCGGTCGGGCGCCCGCTCCAGTACTTGGTCGATCAGTTCAAAACGCAAAACCTTGGGCCTCGATGGATTCGGCGAGTGTAGTGAGCCAGCACACGCCATGCAAGCTACAGCCGGCACGCCCCCGTCCAAGCCGAGCCCTCGGAATTTCTAATTGCTGATCGCTAATCGCTGCCTGCCTCGGCGTGGGACCCCAAATGAGCAATCAGCAATTAGAAATCAGCAATCACCCCACCCGCGGACGCGCGGGTCGTTCGGCTGCTCATGGTGCAGCTTCGCCTGTTTCACGTAATGCGGTGCCAGCCACGCGAGGTATTCCTGCTCCTTCGGCCGAGTCGGGCGCACCACACGCCCCGGCACGCCCATCACCACCATGCCGTCCGGCACGATCAGGCCCGGCGGCACGACGCAGCCGGCAGCAATTAGACACCCCTTGCCGATCTCCGTCTGCCCCAGCACGGTCGCGTGCATGCCGATCAGCGTGCCGTCGCCAATCCGCTTGCCGTGCACGATCGCGCTGTGCCCGATCGTCACATCCCGGCCGATGTGGTTGGGCACGTTCGAGTCGCAGTGCACGACGGCGTTGTCCTGTATGTTCGTACCCTCGCCGACCGTCACCGCCGCGACGTCGCCGCGGATGACCGCGCCGTACCAGAGGCTGACGTTTTCGCCGAGTTGCACCTCGCCGCGGACGCGGGCGGTGTCTGCCAGGTAGACATTCTTCACGCGCTTCATGGTCATGATGCACGTCAGTGTCCGCCGCTTCGCCCGGCATGTCCAGCGGCGACGTTTCTCTGCCGCCCGGCGGGGCCTACAATTCCCCGCGTCCGGGTACAACACTGCATCGTTATGACCGAAACTGACAACCCACCCAGCCCTGGCAAAGCTCAACACCAAGCGCCGGCCAAAGCGCCGTGGCTCGCCCGCAAGCTCGGCCGCGCGGCGCTGCGCTTCAGCGGCTACCCGGGCAGGGGCATCATCGGCGCGGTACGCCGCAAGCAGGCCAAAGAGCGCGGCGGCCGGGCGTTTAAAGTCAAAACCGACGACGGCGTCGAGCTCGACGCCTGGTTCAGCCCCGCTGACCCACGTGCGAAACACGCGGACGCCGACGGCCCGCCACGCCTGCCGATCTTCATGCTCCACGGCTGGGTCGAGGTCAAAGAGTTTCACTTCCCCCGCGCCTGGTGCCTCAATCATCAGGGACACGACGTCATCCTCTTCGACCATCGCGCCCACGGCCGAAGCTCGGGCGAATTCGCCACCTTCGGCGTCCGCGAACGACATGACCTGCGACAGGTCATCGACACGGCCATCGAACAAAAACTCATCGCCGACCATCGCGTCATCACGCTTGGCTTTTCCATGGGCGCGTCGACCGTGCTGCAACACGCGCCGACCGACGAGCGCGTCGCCGGCGTGATCGCTTTCGCACCCTTCGTCAACTTCCGCGAAGCGATCCGCTCGTTCCGCTTCAAACTCGCGCCGTGGATCGACGACAAATGGCTGATGCGCGGCTTTGAAGCAGCAGCAACACACGATGCCGGCTTTGATCTGGATGAAGCGACGACGCTCGACGCGGTCAAGCAGATCGCGGTGCCGGTGTTGATGATCGAAGGCACGCTTGATTCAAATTTGCCGCCGCGCTGGCATACGCAGAAGCTCGCTGCGGAGAAGAAGCAAGGCCCGTTAGAGGTGATCACGATCGATGAAGCGACGCATGTTTCGCTTTGCCGACGAACGTGGCCGGGGCTAAATGAAAAGATCGCAGCATTTTGTGCGCGCTTGCGATGAGGGTGATGATGCTTCGCGACGCGTGCGACGTGGGTAAAAAAAACCTCCGCCACAGGGCTCCGATCCTGTGGGCGGAGGCGCGCCACGGCATTCGAGATTGTCAGAGCCTGGCCTCGCGACCCGGCGGCATCTATCGTATCGGCTCGTTTCGCGACGTGTCAACGAAGCGGGTCGCGGATTCGCGAAAAGTCTCAAATACATATTATGCAAACATTTATGCTACGATTTAGCCCCCTGTCAGGTATGTTTGCCGGCTGGGAGCGTGCAAATAGCGGAAAATTGATTTTTTTGAAATAAGCCCGTCCAAACAAAGTGCTTAAAGGCTTTTTTCGGAAAGGGGAGACCGTGGTCGAGGCGATTGAAGTGGCGGTTGGCGTGCTCGCGGAGCGGGGGGCGGACGGGGTGTGGCAGGTGTTGATCGCCCGTCGGCCGCACGACGGTGTGCTCGGCGGGTACTGGGAGTTCCCCGGCGGCAAGTGCGAAGCCGACGAAACGCTGCGGCAGTGTGTCGTTCGCGAGTTTGAGGAAGAGCTCGCGCTCCAGGTCGCGGTGACGCAAACGCTCACGCACATCGAGCACAGTTACGACCACGGCTACATCCGTCTGCACGCCTATCTTTGCGAACACGTCGCGGGCGAGCCGAAGGCGATCGCCGTCACCGAGTTTCGCTGGGTGAACGTCGACACGCTGCCGACCTATCGCTTTCCGCCGGCCAACGACGCCCTGCTCGACCGCATCCGCGTGGTGCTCAGCGAGGATGAAGGCAATGATGTGGTTGAGGCCGACGCTCAGTCGTGATGCACCCGTGGTCGTGCATCGCTGCGCAGGAAGCGGTCGATACCGAAGCGGCCCGAGCCGATGAAGAGAAACTGCAGGCAGAGGAACCAGAACAACAGCGCCAGTTCATAGCCTCGGAACGGGTCTTCGCGGACGACGACGTGCGAGTAGACCGCGACGGTCATCGTGCAGAGGATGAAGAACGCGGAGAGGCGGGTGAGCAGGCCCAGCGCCAGCAGCAGTCCGCCGACGAACTCGGAGAGCGCCGCCGCCCAGCCGAACAGCGTGGGCATGGGGAAGCTGAGGCGTGCCGCGCGTTCGGCGATCTCTTCCGTCGGAGCGGTGACCTTGCCCAGGCCGTGCGCCAGCGCCATCGCCAGACCGGTGAAAATGCGGACAGCGGTCAACACCAGGTCCGCCACGATCGCGTTCGGCAACCAGCCGCCGAACAACAGCCAACGTAAGAACCGCATTTGACGCCTTTCAGGGGTTGAAGAAGCCCACGGCCGGCGGCCGTGGGCGTTCGGTGCATGGCCGTCACTTTGTAAGCACTACCGCAGCCAGCGGTCGACGCCGAAGCGGCCCGCGCCGAACACGACATACTGCAACGCGAGCATCCAGAAGAGGAACGCCAGTTCCCAACCCTGCACAAACGGATCGCCCCATCGAAACGCGTGCGCGTAGATCGCCACGCTCATCGTGACCAGGATCAGGAACGCCGCCGGCCGAGTGAGCAGGCCGACCGCCAGCAGAATGCCGCCGCCGAATTCCGACAAGGCCGCCATCCACCCCGCCAGCGTCGGCAGCGGGAATCCCAGGCTTTCCGAAACGCCGATGATCCCGGATGGGTCTTTAACCTTGCCCCATCCATGCCCCAGCGCGATCGACAGGCCCGTCCCGATGCGCACCGCCGTCAGCACCGCATCGCCGACCGTAATCGGCGGCGTCAACCCACCCAGCAACAACCAGCGTAAAGCTTTCATACCACAGTTCCTTTTTTCTTCTGTTTAAAAACACGCCCGCCGCCGCACCACGACATCAGCCGCGTGGCGGCGGGGTTTGATTCAACGGTCACACGATTGATTTCATTCCACGTCCGCTTCCGTCGGCCGTACATCTTTCATCTGGAGCAACTGGTTCAGGATCGCCGGCCCGTTCGCTTCGCGGACGCCCACGCGAACCGGCCGACCCTCTTCCATGCCTTCGTTGACACCTTGAAAGCGGAACCGCCGTACCACCGACTCACCCGGCGCAAGCCGAGCGACGATCCGCTCCTGCCGCGGATGATCCCGCAGATTCGCAAACACGTAAAGCGCAAGCACCGCCTCGCCCGTGTTCGTCAGGATGCAGGTCGCCACCGCGTCGAACTTACCCTCCTGATCGCCAGGCTCGATCGTCAACGTCGCATCGAACGCCACGTCGCTGAGGCCCAGCTCCATCGGCGCGCCCATGTCGACCTCGTACTGACGGTCAGCGGTGAAGTCGAACCGCGCTTCGAGCCGCTTGGGGCCCGCCACTTCGACAATGGGGAACTGCATTTCGATCGGCAGCCGAAGCGTCTCGCCCGCCGCGATGGAAAAGTGATGCCGCGCCGGCGAGATCCGCCAACCCTCCGGGCCGACCATCTGCAAATGGCCGCTGATCGTGCGTGGCCAGGGGTTGGTCAACTCAAGCGTTCGTTGATGCGGCTCCTGCCTCGACTCGACAAACGGCTCGGTCACGCGGTAGCTCGCCCGAAACAGCGCCAGCTCCGGGTCGATGCCTTCAATAAACCGTGGCGTGCGAGCCAGCTCAACGACATGTCGGCCGTCCTGCCGCGACACGCCCTGCCGATTGCCCCACACGTCCGCGACCGTCGGCTCGCCGCCGAGGTCCATGTGCAACCGGCCTTCGCTGGCGGGCGCCTGTTCGTTCCATGCCACGAGCATGCCGCCGGCTGGTCCGTCGAGGATCAGGCAGCGCAACCCTTCGCCGATCGGCAGCTCACCGACCACCCGCCGACCCGCCAGCCGATGCGCTACATTGCGATACACCCCCAGCAGCGGGTCCGGCAACAACTCCGGCTCGCGCGCCGCCGAGCCCGTCCAAGGCCGCGACAACGCCAACCCGCCCGGCTGCTCGGCCCAGGCGTACACCATCCGCAACGCAAGGTCCGTCACACGATGCCGATGCGCCACCTCGTCCGCCGGCCGCGAGCGAAGCACGAGCAGACCCGATCGACCATGCTCGCCCCAACCTTCGAGATGATCCGCCAACCGTTCGGCCGCAATGCCCGGCGGCACGTCATACACAAACGTACTCGACGCCGAAACATCTTCACGCACCATCTGCTCAAGCGACCAGGGCAACACCAGCCGCGGCCGCGGCGCAAGCGCGAGAAACTGCCGCTCGATCCGCTCAAGCAACCGCGGCAACTCCGGCTCGTAAAACGCTTCCGCCTGCGTCGGCGTGCCCAGATGCCAACGCTGCACCCGCGGGCCATGCCGCAGCAGCACCGGCGTCAGGTAAGGCAACCACGCTTCCTCGTCATACGCGAATACCTCCAACGCCCGATCGAGGTGGTTGTCCGTCCGCTCAAGCAATTCCGTCGGCAGCGGATGCAGCGAGATGCCAAGGTCCTGTTGCCCCGGCGCCATCGACTGCACCAGTTCGTCCAGCAGCTCGACGCGGTCGTCGATGTTCAGGCGCGTCGTCTCGCGATCCCACGCACTGACAACCGCTCGACGAAGCCCCGCCTCGGTCAACAAACGCGGCAGCATACGCATCTGCCTCGCCGACACGTCCTCCGCCAGCAGGCTGAACCGCGACGCATCTTCGCTGAGCATCGACTGCTCGTCCGGCATCCACAAAAACGCCCCCACCGTTCGCGCGATCGGCTCGTCGCGGCCCACCGGCGAACCGCCCGCGTCCGCCGGGTCGCGATCGTGCACGATCAGATCAATCAAATACCAACCATAGCCCGGCAGTTCCGGCTCCCACGTCCATCGCGGCGGCGCACCGTCGCCGACCTGCAACTGCCTTTCATCCACCGCTGCGCCAAGGTGGTCATACACCGTCATCCGTGCCTGCATCCGCCTGCCGGTCAGGTCGCGCACCGTCGCCGACAGTCGCGGCGACTGCGAGCCGGTGATCAGATTCGTACGGCTTTGCGTGCCGACCTCCAAATGCGGAATCTGCCAGATCGTGATGTCGTCAAACCATGCCGTGCCGCGCACGTCCGGGAGCACGATCTGCTGCCCGCGCAACGGATGGTCCACGTTCGGCGTCGGCTGCCGCAGCTCCAGCTCCATGCCGATCCACGCCGCGTCGGGGTGCTCGCCGGTGAGGTGCACCGTCACCGGCAGCCACGCGTCGTTGCTGCGGATCGCCGGGCTGCGATACACGCTGGCGTCAATCCGCTCGCCGTCGGCGTCGATGAAGTAGGCCGTCACATACGCGCCCGCCCGTTCGAGATGACCCGTGCGGACATGAGCGATGATCATGTAATCGCTGCCCGGCACGGCCGGCAGTGTGCCCACCTCCAGATACGCCCCGGCGTTGCCGCCGTCGAGCCCGAGGTAAAAGCTGTGCTCGCCCGCGATGGCGTGACGGGTGTCGAACCGGATCTGCGTATGCCGGGGATAGCCGAGTCGGCCGATCAGCTCGCGATGCAGCGGCTGCCGGTGAAAGCCCGGCTCGGGCGTCTGGGCCGACCTGCCGATCGGGTACCAGTGCATGGGCATCTCTTCGAAGTTGCCCAGCTGGCGCTCTTCAAAGTCAAAGCGATGCACCAGCCGCTGCGGGCGCACGACCGCACTCTGGGCCAACAGTTCCGCACCGATGGCCGCCAGCAGCAACGTCGCGAGGATGTGCCACTTCATCAATCCCACGCAACTGTTATCGGGTCTGCGAGGGGTGAATGGTTAGAAGAAAAGAAGCCAACCCATCACGGCAGATCGGCTCACACGGGCGATGGCACGGTCTCAAGCAACTGCTGCATGACCTGCTGGCTGGACGAGCCGTCCGCGTCGTGCATGTACGTTTTCGTGATCACCCGGTGTGCGAACACGGGCACGACGTTGGAGGTGATGTCGTCAGGCACGACGTAGTCGCGTTTGTGCATCATGGCGGTGGCTTTGCACGCATGAATCAACGCCAGCGTGCCGCGCGGCGAGACGCCGATCTGCAACTGCTCGTTGTTCCGCGTCGCGTTGGCAATCTGCACGATGTAGTCGACCAACGCCGGGTCGACCTCCACCTCGTTGACCTTGTTCTGCAACTCAACCAGGTCCTCCGCGGTCATCACCGGCTTCAGCTCGCGAAGCGCGGTCCGCAGCGGGTCGACGGTCGCGATGCGGGCCTCGTCGTCCGGGCTCGGATAGCCCAGGCAGACGCGCATCAGGAAGCGGTCCAGCTGCGACTCGGGCAGAAAATACGTGCCCTCGAACTCAAAGGGGTTTTGCGTGGCGATGACGATGAACGGCTGCACGAGGCGACGCGTGTGGCCGTCGATCGACACCTGCCCCTCGTTCATCGCTTCCAGCAGGGCCGACTGCGTCCGCGGCGTGGTGCGGTTGATTTCGTCAGCGAGCACGATGTTGTTGAAAATCGGACCCGGCTTGAACGTGAACTCACCCTTTTTCTGATCCCACACGGTGACGCCAAGCACGTCGGCGGGCAACAGGTCGGGCGTGAGCTGAATGCGGGCCATCGAGCAATCGAGACTGCGGGCCAGCGACGTCGCGAGCATCGTCTTACCGACGCCGGGCACGTCTTCGATGAGAATGTGTCCCCCGGCGAGCAGACAGGTGATCACCTTGTCGATGGCCTGCTGGTTGCCAATGAAGCACTTCTGAATATTGGTCCGCAGGCGTTCGAGTCTTTGCATGGGGCCGAAGTATACCGCGCCAAGCCTTCACGCGCGAGGCTTCCGGATGACGCGAAATCAACGCGCAAAAAACAGACCCGTCCCATCTTGGCGGAAAGCGGGGCGGGCCTGAAACGGAAAGCGGAGTGTAAAAGGCGGGAGAGACGAGACGCACGGTGAAAGCCGGGTGGGGGTGGTGTAAATAATGCTTCCAGAGTCGCCTCCATCTCTCCCGGCCAGCCAGGAGCATGAAGTTGTGCCGCGTCATGTAGCCGCCTTTTTCGGCCGTCCCGCGACACCGACAACATTATCTTATAAAAAGACCTTCTTGTCAACTGATAAGGATTGAAATTTTTCGCCGCGCCGAAATCGACGCTTGTTACGCGAGCTGCAATCCGACTTGGCCACGCCATCGCATCCGTGCTTTGCACGGAAAGAGCCAACGCATCTAATCGCTCATGACGCCAAGACGCCAGAAAGAAAGGCAAGCCACGAAGGCACGAAGGGGATGAAGGAGGCACGAAGGGGGAAGCAAGAATTAGAAGGAAGGGGGATGACTGGGAGGGGCAGGTGTTCAGGAACCTATTGCACACTTCCCTGCCTTTACCAAAAAAACCTCTGCCTTTCTTCGTGTTCTTTTCGTGTCCTTCGTGTCTTCGTGGCAAGAACGATTTGCTGTCCTTGGCGTCTTGGCGTTAAAAATCGAACGACTAAATATGCGATCGCCCTGAGGCAAGCGCTGCCCTCCTGAGGCAAGCGCTGCCCTATTGTTGCACCACCGTTGGTTGCGATTGACTGGACCTTTCCGCGGCTCGCGCCCGCGGCGGCGGATCAGCCGATAGAATGTCCGCGACTCGCAGTATCCCTACCAAAGAGGCCGATCGCTTGAGCAAGCCCGCCACACCGACAACCCAACACACGCCTCGGCGTCGAGGCGAGGAATCGATCAAAGAAACCTTTGAAGCGATCGCGATCGCCTTCATCCTCGCGTTCGTGTTCCGCGCGTTTGTCGTCGAGGCGTTCGTCATTCCCACCGGCTCGATGGCCCCCACGCTGCTCGGCCAGCACCTGCGCGTGCCCTGCCAGCAGTGCGGCCACCGCTTCGCAACCGACGTGCCCGACCGCCGCGGCGAGCAGCGCACCGCCATCCCGCTGCGCTCGCGGACGGGCATCACCTGCCCCATGTGCCGCTTCACCAACCACCTGCCCCAGGGCACTCGGCCGAGCTCGGGCGACCGCATCCTCGTCCAGAAGTACATCTACAACGTCCGCTCGCCACAGCGATGGGACGTCGCGGTGTTCAAAAACCCGCAGCAGCCGGAGGTGAACTTCATCAAACGGCTGGTCGGCCTGCCCAACGAAGCGGTGCACCTGTTCGAGGGCAACGTCTACACCGCCCCACTCGACGACAGCGGCAACCCGGTCGAAAGCGGCTGGCGGATCGCTCGCAAGTCCGATCGGCCCGACGTGCAGCGGGCCGTATGGCAGCCGATTTATCACAGCCAGTACATCCCGCTGGACGAGGGCGACCCCGCCCGCAACCAGCTTCGCGATCGGCGTTGGCGCACGCCCTGGGTGGCGGAAGGCCCGCGGCAGGACGCATGGCAGATCGACAACCGCCGAAGCTATCGCTTCGACAGCGACCGCGACGGCCGAGTCCGCTTCGACTTCTCGCGTGGCGGCGACGATGAGACCGCCGGCCTATATCCCTACAACCAGCATCGCGCGTGGATTGACCCCGAACCGATGGAAGACATCCGCCTCGCCGTCGGCGTCGAGCCGGACCAGGCAGGCCTGCGCATCGCACTGACCACCACCGCCCGCCTCCACGACGGCCAGCATCAGGACACCGAACTCGGGGCCGAGCAGCTGACCGCGACACTCGATGAGACAGGTGAGCTTCGCCTCACCGCAGGCGACCTGGAGACGGGCGAGATTCGCGCGGAGCTCGATCGCGTGCAGGTTCGTCCGCTTCGGCCCGGCCGAACGACGCGGCTGGAACTGTGGTATGTCGACCAGGAAGCCAGCGTCTGGATCGACGGCCGACGTGTGCTCCAACGTCGCTTCGACCCGCCGATGGACGTGCTTCGCGAGCGCCCCGGGCCGCTGGATCGCCCGGAGACGTTGCACATCTCCGTCGCCGGAAGCCCCGTGACGTTGCACCAGGTGGAACTCGACCGCGACCTCTACTACTCGACGCTCAGCGGCGCTGACCAGCGGCGGGCACGCGGCGCGATGGTTCGGCTGGGCGATCGCGTGGCCGGCTGGCGTCGGCCGTTGATCATCCGCGATAACGAGTATTTCCCCGTCGGCGACAACGGACCACAAAGCGACGACGGCCGATTCTGGCAACACGTCGACGAAACCATCGCCGAGCAATACTTCGCCGACCGCCTCGCCGACGGCGAAGATGCCGCCGGCCTCGTCCCGGAAGAGCTGATGATGGGCCGAGCGTTCTTCGTCTACTTCCCCGCCCCCTACCCCTGGCAGGCCGGCGGCAGGCAGATCGTGCCCAACTTCGGCGACATGCGGATGATTCGCTGACGCGGCCCTCAGCGGTTTACCGACCGTAAATATCCGGCGATATGCTGGTTAACACCCCCCGGCAAGCCCGGCTTTTCCACACCGCCACTGCTGGACAGACCATCCGCAACCGCCCGGCCGCGCGGTGCCCCACGACCGCCTGGCGCTAAAGCCCCACAAGGCGTCAAACACCACCGGAAACGCGGTTTACGCCATGAACGGCGCTCCCGCCCGCGTCCCGGCCGTCACGCCGTTCACACGGTTTTCCGCATCCCGCCGAGCCAACCATTCGGACGCGAATCGTCTCCACCATTTTGATCAACAGGTTTTCCACATCACCCACGGCCGACCTCGGGGCCACCGGCCCTTTGCCCGACTGCCCCTCGATCGGGATCGAATCCGAAGATCGCTATATGTCCTGCCCCGGTCTTACTATCCGGTAATTCCCGATAGCAGCGATCGGTGCTCCACGACGGCTGATGATTGAGGCCGGCGCCGATCGACGATCCGCTGAAGCCATAAAAAAACCATGCCCCGCGGATAGGATTCCGGGGGGCATGGCGGAGGAGAAAGAAGCAAAGTTGTGCGAAACCAGTCCCCGACAGCCGGGTCATCAATCAGCCGGGCAAGCCAGCGTTAGACCGTCAAACAACCTGAGTGGAAGCCCCTCAAACGATGAACGACTGTTCACGCCGACGCTTGGTCGGCCTCTCTCGGTCGCGGCTCGGCATAGCGAACCGCCCGGAAGATCGTTCAAATCGTTACGACCCGAACCTTCTTTAGCCTAACATCGGATGGTGGGTTTGGAAAGCTTGATAAACTGGGTAACTTTTTCGTTCCGCCACGCCCATGCAAAAAGGTGGCTGAAAACCAGGTCCAGGAGGCCCGTAACCTCCCCGCCGCAGACCAGAACGGCCTGCGGCCAGCGTCTACACAAGACAGCGAAGGTGCCACCTCGTTCATTGACGTTGCCGGCGGTAACACGGAAGCCTGGGTCCAAAGCGTCCGATCACTGATGCCTGCCAGCGCCGAGTTCCGGGCATCCCATCCATGGGCCACCCAAAGTCGGCATCCGTCAACCAACGGCGGCGGCAGCGAGTCCGTTCGACCTTCGCTGACGCTTTCGGCCCCCGTTGCCGGGAGCCTGCCTTACAAAATGGATCGGCCCTGTTGCTGGCCCGCGCCGTCGGCGATCCTTGCCGACGCTGCGTAGCCTGGCCAATCCCTTGCGACCTTCCGACGTCGCTAAGTCGCGCTCGTCCGCGGCGATCGCATCGCCCGACGAGGATTCATCAACATCTGCGGTTGGCTCTTGAGCATCTGCTGCACATACTCTTGCCAACTCTGCCGGTCCCGTACTTCCAGGTGATCCTTCACGCCGAGAAGCACAACTTCCGCCCCAAGACCAGCCTGCTTCAACAAGTTGTCCGGCAGACGCACACGCCCCTGCCGATCCAACTCCACCCGCCTCGCGAGCGAAAACAGCAGCCGCTCGTAGGCCAGCAAGTCTCCTGCCTCAAGCTCGGAATCATCCAGTTCCCGTGCTCGCTGCTCGAAGCCCTGCTCGGTGTAGAGGCTCAACGCCTGATCATCACCCAAAGTCACGTAGAGATAGACCGAGTCGCCTTCCGCTGCTCCGACTGACCGCTGAATCTGTCCGCGGATGTCAGCCGGTATGGCAAGGCGATTCTTCTTGTCAATCGCGTGTTCATACGTGCCCGTGAAAACCAAGTGTCACCTCGTGCGGATGGGATAGTAACCCACTCCGCCCCACTACGCAACACATTTTGCCCCACTGCCCCCCACTTTCTGCCACCCGCCAAAGGCCGGTTTGCTTTAAGTATCGATTTGCCCAATAGAAAACGAATCCGCTACGGGCTTACCACGACCTTCAAGTTTTTCACGCAAGGTCCGAGAACGCGAACCAACGTGGATAACTCGCTTTTCAGCCGACCGAATAGGAGCAAATATGGTCGTAGATAATGCTGTCCATCCACATTTAGCCGCGGGCCTTGGCCCGCGCGTAACGGTTCAACACACCAAAGAGCGCGGCACAAACACCGCAACTGAATGTTGCAGGCGCGGCGATGCGTTGTCGGACTAAGATGTGAAGTCGTGACGCCATGCTTTTGATTGATGCTTACAACGTGCTGCACACGACGATGCCGCCCGCGCTGGCCGGGCTGGACGCAGCAGGCCTCTGCCTCGCGCTGGCGCGTACGCCGTGGCGTGAGCAATCGATCAAGGTCGTCTGCGATGGTCAGCCGGGCCCGCTGGGCTTGCTCGACTCCCCTACCGACGCGGTGGAGCTGCTCTACTCCGGCGTGAACCGCACTGCCGACGCGGTCATCATCGACCACGTCAACCACCACACCGCGCCGCGTCGGCTGACCGTTGTCAGCTCCGACCACGAGATCCGCAAAGCCGCCCGCCGCCGCCGAGCCACCACCTGGACCAGCGAGCAGTTCATCCACCAGCTTGTCGAAGCCCTCCGCCAGGGCAACCACCCCACCGTCGGCCCCGAAAAACCCACCGGCACACTCGACGACGCCCAGACACGCAACTGGCTCAAAGCCTTCGGCTACAAACCCGAAGACAACACCTCCACCTGACGCCGACTGCATCGCGACGCCGTCTCACTACCGAAATGACACCGGTTCTCACTGGATTTCCGCACGTACCAATCACAGAATGAAACGTTGGGCAACGCGTTATGCAACGCCAACCACTTGCGAAAGGAACCGGCCATGTACGAACTGCACGACGGACAATGCGGCCTGTGCTCACACTTCGGCGAGCAACACCCCCAGAACGAAAAGCTCGTCACCATCCGCATCAAGGGCGAAGGCCCGGAAGACTACATCGACGAATGTCACCACCCCCGCCACGAAAGCCTGCACCTGAAGGTCACACCCATCAGTGGATGTGATGGCTTCGAACCCGCCCAGGCCGCGTGAACCACCGCCAGAGGACAACCCACCAACACGCGAGGCCGTGCAGCTTAAGCTGCACGGCCTTTTTAACGTGAATCACCCTGTTTTCCCTCTCACTCCCCATCCTCAGCTTCACACCTGCTCCAGATACCCCGCAAGCAGATCACGACAGGCGTAAAGGTCATCCAGGTGCACCATCTCCGTCACCGTATGAATGTAGCGCGTCGGACATGACAGCGTCATCGTCCGCCGACCGCGCCCGGCCCGCTGCATCGTGCCCGCGTCCGTCCCGCCTCGCGCGAGGATCGACCGTTGATGCTTGATCTTTTTCTTCTTCGCCACCTGCTCGAATGCGTCCAGCACATCCACGTCTGCGATCGACGCCGAGTCCATGACGGTCAGTCCCGCGCCGGCCCCCTGCTCGGTCACGCGCTGCTCGTTCGGCACGCCGGGCGTGTCCACACACAACGTCGTGTCCACTGCGATGCCGATGTCCGGCTGAAGCTCATACGCGGCAGTGCCCGCGCCGCGCAGGCCCACCTCTTCCTGCACGGTGAACACCGCCTGCACTTCGCAGTCGTGATGCTCCAACTGCTCCAGCGCCCGGAGCACGATCCAGCAGGCCACGCGGTTATCCAGACATTGCGACACCGCAGTAGCGCCCACCTCGATCAACGCTGATCGCAGTACGACCATGTCGCCGATCTTCACCTGCTTCCTCACCTCGTCGCCCGGCAAGCCCAGGTCGACGACGAACTCTTCGATGTCGGGCACCTTCTTGCGATCCTCATCGCTGGCGATGTGAATCGGCTTGCCCGCCGGGTTGAGTACGCCGGGCAAGTCCTTCGCCGGATCTTTCAGATCCGGGCAGACCGTGACCAGCCGAGCGAAGAGGTTGCGGGTATCGAACCCGCCCACGGGGTTGAGGCGGATGAACCCGCGCTCGTCGACATACTTCACGAGGAAGCCGATCTGATCCATGTGCGCCGCGAGCATGACCCGCGTCGGCTGCTTCGCCGGCTTGCCCTTGCTCGGCCGAGGCTTGCGGATCGCAATCACCGACCCCAGCGCATCGACCCGCACCTCGTCCACCAGGCTCGCCACGCGCTCGCGCACCAGCTCGCGCATTCGATGTTCACGTCCGGGCACCGCCGCCGCCTCGACCAGTTCTTTGAGTAGTTCCATAACGTCGAAATCTACCTGCCGCGCCTATGATGAGCAATTCCCCCCACCCACCGCAAGGCAGTGCACCTTAAGGTGCACTGCCCCACCCTTGACCTTGACGAAATTCCCATGATCCGGTAACAGTGTGCCATGGAAGCCAAAATTATCACCGACGGCATCACCTTCGACGACGTCCTGCTCATCCCCGCCCGCAGCGACGTGGTTCCCACCCAGACCGACGTGTCCACCCAGCTGACGCGCCGCATCCGCCTGAACATCCCCATTCTCTCCTCTCCGATGGATACCGTAACTGAGGCGGCGCTGGCCATTGCGCTCGCACAGGAAGGCGGCCTCGGCGTCGTCCACAAGAACCTCGACGCCGACGAACAGGTCCGCGAGGTCATCAAGGTTAAACGCTCGGCCAACGGCATCATCACCGACCCGGTGACCCTGGCCCCCGACGTGCCCGCCGCCCGCGTTCGCCAGCTCATGCGCGAGCAGAACATCTCCGGCGTGCCCATCACCGTCGACGGCAAGCCCAACAGCGAAGTCGTCGGCATCATCACCCGCCGCGACATGATGTTCCTCACCGACGACGAGACCCCGCTGCATCAGGTGATGAGCAAAGACCGCCTCATCACCGCGCCGCCCACCACCACCCTCGAACAGGCCGAGGCCATCCTCAACAAAAACAAGGTCGAGAAGCTGCTGCTCGTTGATAACAACATGCAGCTCACCGGCCTGATCACGATGCGCGACATCGCCAAGCTTGAGCAGTTCCCCCTCGCCTGCCGCGACGATCGTGGCAGGCTGCGTGTGGGCGCTGCCGTGGGCGTCAACCAGCTCGACCGTGTCGATGCACTGATCAAAGCGGAAGTCGACCTGATCGTCGTCGACTCGGCGCATGGCCATAGCAGCAACGTCATCGAGACGGTCAAAGCCATCAAAGCCCGCTACGACATTGACGTGATCGCGGGCAACATCGCCACCGAGCAAGGCGCTCGCGACCTCATCGCCGCCGGCGCGGATGCGATCAAGGTCGGCATCGGGCCCGGGTCGATCTGCACCACCCGCGTCGTGACCGGCGTGGGCATGCCGCAGGTCTCCGCCATCTTCAACGCCTGCCGCGCCGCCGACGCAGAAGGCGTCCCCGTCATCGCCGACGGCGGCATCCGCCAGAGTGGTGACATCGCCAAAGCCATCGCCGCCGGGGCGTCGGCCGTGATGCTCGGCTCACTGTTCGCCGGCCTCGACGAAGCGCCCGGCGAAACCATCATCCACATGGGCCGACGCTACAAAACCTACCGCGGCATGGGCAGCCAGGGCGCCATGATGCAAGGCTCCGCCGACCGCTACGGCCAGTCCGGCGTCAAAGAACGCGGCAAGCTCGTCCCCGAAGGCGTCGAAGGCCGAGTCCCCTACCGCGGCCCGCTCGGCGACTTCGTCTACCAACTCGTCGGCGGCCTGCGAGCCGGCATGGGCTACTGCGGTGCCCACACCGTCCCCGACTTACGCGAACACGCCCGCTTCGTCCGCGTCAGCGGCGCGAGTCTGGTCGAGTCACACCCACACGACATCACGATCACGCGTGAAGCCCCGAACTATTCCGTGGAGGTTCGCGTGGACGAGTAAGCTAGCCGTCTGCAGGGTGTAGCCATCAGGCGTGCCGGACCAAGGTTTGCTTGGCTGGATTGTCCCCGTTATGATTACGCCCCGCCCGTAACCGGGCTCGTAGCTCAGCTGGTCAGAGCGCACCCCTGATAAGGGTGAGGTCGCAAGTTCGAATCTTGCCGGGCCCATTAACATAAGTCAGGCTGAAAGCGAAAGTTTCGCTTACCCGTCGTTCGACGGCGCGGCCGTAACCCGAAGGCAAAAACGTACCCATGGGTACGTTGCACCGAAGGGAACGAGCCGTGGCCGCTTCAACATCAAAACTCCCGAAATTACGTCGCCAGAAGGAAAAAGGCCGCGCTGACCGTGCGTTCGTCATGCTCGATGACTGCAAGGTCTGGTGCGGACGCTGGGGCACGGAGGAGGCCCAGCAACGTTATGACCGCGCTATCGCCGAATGGCTGGCCGCCGGCCGGCGGCGCGCCGTCCAAGCCGCTGAGCAGGTGACCGTGACCGTCCTGGTCGACAGGTTCCTCACACACGCAGACCGTCATTATGTGCATTCGGACGGCACACCAACCAGCAAACACTCTGACTACCGCCAGACTATCAAACCGCTGCTCGCCCTTTACGCGGACCTGCCAGCCACAGAGTTCTCCCCCCGCTGCCTGCGGGCCGTTCGCCAGCGAATGGTCACGGCCGGATTGGCCCGCAACACAATCAACCAGCGCATCCGACTGATCCGGCACATTTTCAAATGGGCAGCCGCTTGGGAGCTGGTCTGCCCCGACGTGCCGGCTGCTCTAGCAATGGTCGAGGGGCTGCAGATGCACCGTAGCGACGCTCCCGAGACGGAACCAGTCACGCCCGTTGCCGACGAACTGCTGAATGCGGCGTTGCCGCACCTGACGCCAACGCTTCAGGCGATGGTCCGACTTCAGCGAGTGACCGGAATGCGGCCGGATGAGGTTTGCTCGATGATGGGCGGCGAAGTCGACGTATCGGGCGAGGTCTGGGAATACCGCCCCAAGAGCCACAAGACAGCCTGGCGAAGTCGTACGCGGACCGTCTTCATCGGCCCGGAAGGCCAGAAAGCCCTTCGTCCGTACATGAAAACTGATCCCACCGCACCGATTTTCAGCCCCCGACAGAGCGAAAGGGAGCGGCGTGAGGCAATGCGGTCAGCCCGCAAGACCCCGGCGAGTTGCGGCAATGGACCGGGCGATAATTGCCAAGCTACACCTCGTCGTCAGGCTGCCGCACGATGGACAACGCAGAGCTACGGTCGTGCGATTCAGTACGCTTGTGACAGCGCTTTTCCTCCACCTGCTGACCTCCAACGTCGACGTGTGCCTACCACCGGTCGCAAGGCTGAGCGATGGGAGACACGTACCGAATGGCATGACCGCTTACGGAGTGAGAAACGCCTGGACGAACTGAAGCGGTGGCAGAAGGATCATCGTTGGGCCCCGAACCAACTCCGCCACGCGTATGCGACGGAAGTCCGGCAAAAGCACGGCCTGGAAGCTGCGCAGGTTCTTCTCGGCCATGCACGAGCAGATGTAACCCAGTTGTATGCCGAGCGCGACGTGGATCGCGCCCGGCAGGTAGCGAGGCAGGTGGGATAAGGCCATGTGCCAGACCTTGGGCGACCGTGAGTCCGTGGGGCAGAATAGAACGCAGGCGCCCCGAATCCGTCCAGGGCGTGATCGACCAACTTCGCTGGCGCCGACCGTGACCGCTCGTCCGCAGCATTGGCGAAAATGCGAAAGGAACCCTCGGATGCTCAACATTCCCCAGATCCAGGATCAACTCGTGGTCATGCGGCTGGTCGCCGGCCGCGATGCACAGAGCATTGCCGAAAAGTGGTCCCAAGCGATGGAATTCGGCGAAGCCTTAGCGGCAGCCATCGACGCCGGAGCGTTCAGCGGTCCAGCCTATGCCCCGATCAGGGACAAGATCGAGCGACCAATGCAACTCCGCGCCTATGAGGTGGCACTCAGTCGACTGGCCCGCTGGCTCGATCCCAGCGGCCGGTTCCACGGAAAATTCGCTCCAATCATCCACACAATCGAAGAGCAGATCGCAGGCCAGTGCGACGATGAGAACTGGGCGAAAACAGCTGCCGAGACGGCAAGCAGCCAAGCTTCTGAATCGCAGACACTGGAAGCTCCCACGCGGCCGAGCGTTGCTCACGCTCGCGTCAATTGGGAGACAGCCCAAGCGGAAGCGGAGCGAATCGTGCGTGACCGAGGCGGTCACTGGCCTGGGCTCAACGCGTTGGCGCGGGAGATCGGGTGCGCCAAGGGCACAATTCTCAAAGCGATTCGGCATTCGACTTACCTGCAAGCCTGTGCGCCCTGATGCGGTTTTGTGCCGCATCCGTTGGTTCCGGCGGGCATATCGTCGACCGCTGTGACCGATGAAGCTGCATTGTGCAACAGACAACGTGTTCGCTTCAATGTTCCCATCCGGTCTCGCTGTGACTGCGCCCCGCATGCACGGCAACACGATCCAGTTCGTGCCGACAGGCTCGCGCGTGACCGCGCTGGCGCCGACGTCGTCCGGTCACGATGGCCCGATCGACGGTACTGACGTGGCGATTTCGTTGCCACTTTGCGCCAACCTTGAGCAAATCCGTCACAATCAAAACGGACGCCATAGGTCGAGCAGCTGACGCGGCCGTGAAGGAAAAATCATGTACAAGCTTGAGCTGGACCTGCACTTGTACTTTGACCCGCCGATGGAGGACCGGGGAGGGGGCATCGTGGTCACGCGGACGATTGAGTTGCCGTTCGCCCCGTCGCCAGGCCTGATGGTCTACGGTCAGGATCTGGACGAGTGCCCGGAACCCGGTGGTTGGCCACTGAAAGATCTGACGTGGGATATCGACCGCGAGGTCTTCCTGGCTACAACCTCGCTCAGCAGTCACGGCATGCCCATGGCCATGATCCCCGACGTGCTGCAGGGCTGGCTCGCTCGCGGTTGGCGGCTGGGGAGCTACATGGAAACGTACCCGGAACCCGACGACGACGCCGAGGAAGCGCCGGACCCTGCGGCGGCGGACGAGGAGGACCTGGAGGATGAAATGGATCGCTGGCCCAGCCTGCCGCCTTCCAAGCGTCCGAAGGCGTTCAATCGGCTGATGCGGACCTTGGTGCGGGCGATGTCCGAGCGGTACAACAACCTGGCCGTGGCGTACGCCATGGATCAAACAAAGCGGTATTTTGACGAGCACCAGCTGAAGCAGGATACGTCGCGGGCTGCTGAGCGGTGGCGGCAGGCCACGCGGGCGTTCGAGGAGTTGCCACCCGAACAGCAGTCGGCGTGGCAGGAGCATGTGGAGAACCACTATCCGCGGCTGGATCGACTCGTGAAGGAACACGAAGGGTGGTGAGCCGATGCCGCAGGTGGTCATCGGCGCCACGTCGGTTTGCATGAGCGTAGGCGGTCGGTGGTCGCCCACTACCGGTCAAACCCTTGCCACGCCGTCATCTCAATGGCGTGAGAGCCATGTCCCGCACGGCGTGACCGATGAAGCTGCTTTCTGTAGCCGACGGCCTGTTCGCTTCGCCATGTGCTTGTGACCGGCCTGCAACCGCATCCCGAAAGCCCCGCCGTATACTCCAATTCATGCCATTCGGCAGTCTCGTGACCGCTTCACTGCCAGGCCCGGCGCGGTCACGATCGCCAGAATGACCTTGTGAGATGAGCGATTTCATGACCACTTTGCGCCAACCTTGGGAAAATCCGTCACATTCCGATTGATCCAGAAATCGCGCAGCACAGTACGGTGTCGCGGCTTCACAGCCGCATTGACAGGGCCGTGACGGATTCGTGCCGCTCTGAGTTAAGCCGGCAGAAACCCAATGTTCTGCCACATTGTTTGCGATCCATTTCACAGCGTGGACGCAACGGAAGTGCGGTCAGAATATTCGTAGGGTTCCGGTGGAAAAAGTGGCAATTGCATCATATCCCTTTGCATTTTTTTATCCCTTTGCGAAGCATGCTGAGGCATCAATCACCGGCCTTCGTCGTGTCCTTGGCCTCCGTTCGGTCCTGTTCTTTCGGCAAATCTGCTGAAACTTGTCGGTCCTGACCGTGAGACTCTGTTCAAAGGTAGGCGATGTGAAGCCCAAGGATTGGGGGTCGGAGCCTATGCCTATTACCGGCGCATTGTCGAAGCCCAGAGAGGCCGGCTGTTCGACCGCATGATCAAGGTCACGAGGCTCAAGCCCGGCGCGGATGATCTGGTGAAAGAGTTGGAGGCTGCAAAGCAGGAAACGCAGTTCGAGAAGTCGATTCGGGGCATCAAGCATGCACTACCTGATAGCCTGCTGATCAATGGGCACAACCCGCTGCTGTTGCTTCACAACGCCTTGAGCGAAGGCCTTCATGCTGAATCGGACGAAGATTGCCTATCCTTGGCCCACGACATCCGTGTCGTTCTGACCGCAGTGGCGGAGCGGATGGCCGAGGCACTGCGTGAGGACGCGGAACTTCAGGCGTCGGTTGGACGGCTGATGCAGCCAAAGGGTGGCGAACAACGCAGCGTTCATTGAGAAACATGCGGGTGTCGGCGGGGACTTCCTGCGCGACGATGCCGAAGGGCACTTCCGGGACGAGCATTCCACGTACGACTGGGTCATCGAAGGGCTGCTGAGGCGCACGGGCTTCACGATCGAGCACAAGCAGATGTAGCCGGGCGTGACCGGCACGTACCGGTGCACATCCCGTGACCACAGTTGATCGAGGCATGGAACGGTGCGCCTGCCCGCCCGCCTCCGCCCCGCTCGTTGAGCAACGCGCCCCTGTTCGGCATGATGATGCAAGGAATATCATCGTCATGCACGGAGATGCACTCCATGTCCAACAGCGATCCCACGGAACGGTTCAAGGACATTCCCGCCCTGATGAACCCCACGACGCCGGCCCTGCGGCGGCTGCGGGCTCGGCTTGAGGGTAGAGCCATCGTGATCCCGCGCGAGTTGAAGCGGAAGAAAGGGCGCAGCGCGGCGAAAACTGCTGAGGAGAGGCGGAAGAATTCAGAAGCCCACGCCCGTCGCCGCGCTGCCCAGCGGGTCCAGGTGCCACTGAAACTGGTCGATCCGCATCCACTCATTGAGGAGACACGTCGTGCGTTCGAGGGCGCAACGCCGGAGAAGGACGGCATCATGCGGCCGGCGAAGGTACGCCGCTTGGACATCGAAGCGAGCGAGGCACAGCTTGACCGGGCGCTGCTCATCTTCGACACGCTGATCAAGGCACTCGAGCAGCGGGGTTTGACCATCGAGATCGCCAAGCGCAAGCCACGCTGCACGCGGATCACGGTCGCCGGCAGACAGCTGACTTTCAGCCTCACAGAGCTCCCGGATAAGAAGCCGCACAAGCTCACGGCGGAAGAGAAGCGGCGGGAGAAGGAAGATCGGTGGCGCTTCTCGCGCGACGAACCACCGCAGTGGGATTACTTCCCTTCCGGAAAGCTTCGCCTGCGGCTGGAAGGCGTGCCGGAGGTCCGCGGCTGCTGGAGCGATGGCATGCGGTACCTGGTGGAGGATTGCCTGCACCATTTCCTCAAAGCAGTGGACGCGGCACCGCACCGTCTGACGCTGGACCAGCTTATGGATACGCTGGACGATCAGGACGATGCGCTGCGGGCGCGTCGGCGCGAGTTCGTTGAGATGCGGAACAATCGTCTGAAATGGTTGCGCGAGCTTCGTGCCAAGCGGAAGAAGCGAAAGCGCAAAGCCGAGCTGGCTCGCCTTCGTCAGCTGGAAAAGGAATTCACCCGATGGCAGCAGGCAGAGGCGCTTCGTGCCTACGCCAGTTATCGCGAGATGGCCGCCACGTCGGAAGGTGCTCCACTGCCGCCTCGCAGCGAGCTTGGGAAGTGGTTGCGATGGGTGCGTCGTTATGCGGACCGCCTGGATCCGAGCAAGCCGGAAGCCGGTGAACCGCTTGAGCTGCCCAAAGAGCCGGCGCCGAGCGCGCCGCCAGCCGATCATTATCGAGAGGCTGTCATGCATCAGCGGCCGTACTGGTTCTACCGTCGATGACATGGCCGCTTGGCAAGGGAGCAGGTCGGCTGCGAAACCGTCGGCAGGCCTGCCATGCGTCCGAGTTGACGCATGCTTTTAGGCAAGAGCCGCCTGTAGCTCATCAACGAACCGTCCATTATTGGCTGCGAGGTCGACACTCAGGTCGATGAATGCGATCTTGATTTGCCGTTCATGCGCGTCGTGAGCGATCCGGTAGCACTTCGGTGAAACGCCGGACACGGCTGGATAGAGCAGGATGCTCAGTGGACACTGGTACTGCTGAGCGTAGGCGAAAAGCTGGTAGATGTCCGCTTGTGAAACGCCATTCCGCGCGTCCTCCGCATCTGTCCTGAGCCGCTTCCACTTGGTATCGAGGATCAGCTGGGGCAATCTCCCCGCTCCTTTGACCACCACGTCGGGAATGAGTCGGAACCGTCCCTGGTCCGTCGAGGTACGGAGCAGCCAACGGCGGTCGCCGTGGGCCTGAAGTCGCACCTGACGGCGATCAAATCCGAGGCTATCGGCGTGACGCCGGATCATTCGGCCGACGAATTCCTCGAACAACTGATCCATCGCAAACAGCAACGTGAAACTCGACAACTCACCCGCTGTTGGCGCGGGCGAACGATTAGAGAGCACGAGTCGACAGAAGTCCACCAAATGCTCGAAACGTTGGGAATTCCGGCTCAAATGAACCTGCTCGAAGTGGTGGTTGTCGATTCGCTGCGCGTCCACCTGCTCCATCTCGATAAGCGCTTCCTGAAGCAGCTGCCGCGTCCGCGTGACGCGCGTCAGGCTCACCAGTCGCATGCAGGTCGCCTTCAAAATGCGGTTAATCAGGTTATCCGGCAAGAACTCGTCAAATGCGACCCACATCCGATCACGGCGGGCGACATTGGCCCGCAGATGCTGCGTGAGCAAAAGCTTTCCCTTCAGCCGATGACCATTCTCCTCACGTCGGACATAGTCGTGATGGAGACCGCGCCGCAGCTCATCCACCAGTGCCCGGGCGAAGATCGCAATCAGCGCTTCCAGCAGTGACATCCGTTGCACGCGAAGCGCCGCCAGGTGGCGTTCCCGAATTGGTAGACAACGTGTCACCGCGAGCATGTAGAGCAGGTTGTGACGAGCCCGCTGCGGAGGTATCTCGCCGTCGTTGGTCATGTCGTTGACCTGCTCGATCTTCGGCAGAATTTCGACCGTCAGCCCCGGTACCTGAACCACCCCCACGTGGTTCAGTGCCCGAATTGTGTCCATGGCAGACCAGTCAAAGATGTGCTCGCCCGAACCGGCGGCATGGCTTCGGTCAAGCCGCTCCAGGCGCTGCAGCCGGGTAGCGCCGATCTGCTCCCGCGGGATCTTCTGGTACTCGGTGATGGTGAGGTGCATCAGAGATTGGCCAGGAGTTGCGCGGATTTAACGGGCCTTCCGGTGACGCCGTGGAAGTAAGGCTCAAGCGTCTCCTCATCAGTCGCCTGACAAAAATCGCTGCTGACATGACAGCGAACACGATTCTCCATGTCACTCAAATCCCCATCCAGCAGGTCATCGGCCGAGAGCAACTCCGTCTGAATGATCGGCGTCACCTGCTTTACCTTCCCCGTTTCCGAATCGTATGGACACCCCAGTACCGCGCACACCTTGGCCCAGTCTTCATAGAAATACTCCTGCAGCAGCGGAATGACCGTTGAAACGAAGACGTCGCGCAGGTCCGCCAGCGTCTGCACGCCCAGCAGGTATGAGTGTCCGATTTGGTGATCCCGATCAAAGAGCAGTTCGATCCGGCGGTTGATCGTTTCGAGTACCTTCGCCACATCCACGTCACCGATGCGACCATTATCGCCGACTAGATGTCGGATGACTCCGAGTTCAGGCATCATCTCGCGAAAGACGAATCGCCGGCGAAGGGCGACGTCGAGGAAGGCGATGGAGCGATCGGCGGTGTTCATAGTCCCGAGCACATGCAGGTTGGCCGGAACGCCAAAGCTGTCGCCGGAGTAAGGCAGCGTGATCTTGAGCTCATTTGGTTCACCAAGACGTTTGTCCGGTTCCAATAAGGTGATGAGTTCGCCCAGAATCTTGGAAATGTTGCCGCGGTTGATTTCGTCGATGATCAGGACGTACGGAAGAACCTGGTTGGCACCGTTATCCTTCGCAGAGAGCATGTCACGCAGGGCGTCAAGCTTGAGTGACTGGTGATTCAAGCGGTGAATGGTGCGTTGAGAAAACACCTTGGTACTGATCTTTTCACGTGGCAGACTTTCGTCACACACAACCAGCCACTCGACGGGACGCATCTGACGATAGCTCTCGCGGTCCTCGTTCTGGAGAAATTGATAATCGCCGGCGATTCGTCCGATGGCGCGAAACTTAAAATTTCCATCTGAGATCACGACCAGGTCGCCGATCTTCATCTGATGTTTCAAGGCGTGGACGAGAGAAGCTGATGTTTTGAGCCGCTTTGGATGGCCATACTCTTTCAAATGCAGCTGATGGACGGCCGAACGGGAATTGCATTTGGAGAAATCAATGTCGTCGCCGTAGCCCAGTAGGATGTAGTTGTTCTCCAGGCACTCGTCGTAGATTGCGGATTGCTCCGGGTCCGCCGTGTTACCCAGCGACATCTTCCATACCGCCACTTTCGCAGGGTCGACATTGACCTGTTTACGCGGACGTGAAATGTGGGACTTTGCCAGATTGCACATTTTCTTGAACACGCCATCTCGGCATTGATAGCGAATGTCACCCCCTTCCGAATTCTCGTCGTCGCTGACCTCAGCCTCAGCGTCCTCGATCGCCGGGCTGATCCCCTCCATGAAGTCCTCATAACCGTAGGATTGGTGGAAGGTGACAAAACCGATACGACCATCCTCCTGGAGGCGGCGAAACCGATTCAGCACCTGGTCATGCTCGTCTGGAAGCTGGCCATCGCACAGTCGTACGGCTTCACGGACCGCGTTGTACGTCTTGCCTGTGCCAGGCGGCCCATACAGCACGAGATTGAGGTGGTTGGTCGATGACATAGTAACCCTCTTCGGTTTCCTGCCGATCATGGTCTCTCGAAGCTGTTCCCAGTTGGGGTAGCCACCGGCACCATTTTTGACGATGTAGAACGAAATGTGCACATGCATCAGATCCGTAAACGGCAATGCATGTTTCTCTTTGAGTAGGGCCAAGGCCACTCTGTAAAGGGCGGTTGCATGTTCAATCCGCTCTGCCGGATCGGCTACCACGGCTTCGGGGCCCAGCAATGCCAACGCAGCAGCTCGATAGACCTCGGGCTTGCAGAAAGCGTGCTCCGCTGGATTGCTCATCGCGAGCAGATAACTGACGATGGTGCCATTGAAGCCGATTTTGCGTCCATCGCCCCCTTTCCGAAAACCACCCCAATCAAGGAAATGCCGGATCCGCTCGACGACCGGGTCATCCCCGTGAAGCAAGTCCAAGAGATGTGTGCGCGCTTCGGCCGCATCGACCTGAGCCAGAAATTCGACCGGGTGCAAGTGCTCATATTGTGAGAGCAGATTGGCGCTGGCCTTAATTGCCTCTGTGACATGCCCGACCGCGTCCGCCTCCAAGGCTTCGCGCGTAAGGTGGGGCTGGGCCCGCGGGATCACCTGCTGGTGGTGATAGCCCTCGGCCTTCGTGTCGTCCAGCTTGCGTTTATCAATCAGCCATGGCCGAATCGTTTCCTTCGCCGCACGCGCAAGTAGCCCCTCGTCAAGTTTCACGTTCATATCAACTCCATCGCTCGGCCACCAGGTTTGTTGCAGGTGGTTGCGGATCGCCCCCAGCCGCGAGGGTGCCTGCAGTGTCTCCCAGAACGGCTGTCGAATCGAAATCTGTCGGATACGGCTTCGGAAGCCATCAGCGGAGAGCCCTGTTGAAGTGGTGATGATCTCTGCGCCTTGCTGGTATGACAACAACCAGAACGGTTCGCTCGACAAATGAAACGCCACCATCGCCGCTTGGGTGTCGGTGACCGTCTGGCCAAACTCCGCCATGCGCTCGCGAAAACGCCCGGCGAGCCAATCAAAGTCGATGCGATTGTGCGTCACCTCGCCGCTTTCGATGCCGGCCAGCACAACGTCGACCATGGCTGGCTTGTAGAGCTTTGGAGCACCGGTGCTGCGATCAACCCGCAGCGATCCCAAGTAGTCTCGTAGCAGAGATGCGGCATCGTCGGGATTGTTGATTAAGCGGGCCGAGGCACGGTCGGCCGTGAGGCCAGCGCACGGGGCCTGTAGGATCGCCGCCATCACGGCGCGGCTTCGGTTCAGCTGCTCGGCGAGGTCGCCAACGGGCATCGAGCCGCCCGCAGCCTGTAACCGCTTGATCGCTCCGCGGACGACCTTGGCGGTACAGACATCCTCGGTTGGTTCTGCTGTGCTCAGCCGGCGTATGGTGCACTTATCGTCACCGACATTCACCACTTCGTAGACCGCTCCACGCGGACTCGTGAAAAGATTTCGTTCGGCCTGGTACTCCCGCATCAAGGCGAAAAAATCTTTGCTCGCCTGTGCGGGCGGAATGGGATCCGCCTTTTGATGATGGTCCACCCAACGCCGGTACCATGTCAGCACCTGCGTCAGATCATCAGTCAGCTCGTCCGCACGCGCTTCAACCTCGTCTGCTGGTACGAAACGCTCCAATACCAAGCCGTCGGCACAAGCCCGGGCGAAGCCAGCAGCCGGTTGAACCGTAGGGCGAGGTTGGGGGCCGGTGGCCAGCCAGAATCGACCGAAATCCTCCCCCGTATCCAGTTGATTCTCCATTTCGGCAACCAGCTGCCCGACCAGCTCCGACCGATCTTGTTTCTGACTGCCCGTAGCCGAAATGCCGAAGCCGAGGCGAATCCCCGGTTTGCCGGTCGGCGAGCCGGTGGTCTGATCCTGCATCAGATGGATCACGACGTAGGCGCCCTTGCTGGCTTGGGTCGTCTCCCGTTCATCGAAGATCGCCACCCAGGGCAGGCTCGCCCACTGCCCCTTGCCGCAGGATGCGTCCGCCTTCCAATACGGACTCGGCACCAAGGCGTCAGCAAGAGATGCCGCGTCCTCAGCCAAGCGTCGTGCGAGGCGCACCTGCTCCGTATCGCCCGACAGAACTTCCGGCCGACTTGGGATAATGTCCAAGAGCCGTTTGGCTGTGGACCAGAAATGCTTTTCGTTTGAACCCTCGGTCACCTCGTCCCCCCTGTACGCAGTCATTCAGATGGGTTTCCGTTGGGAGTCTCCCAAGGCGCGATGCATTTACCAGTATGCCTACGATCGCTCGTGCTGTCCATCGCTGCGCGCGCCAAGCCAACATTGGAACGTTTGATACATGTCATGGACGCAATATCCAATGTGGTCGTAACTCGCAGGAATCGTAGTCGGTAAAGGTGCGGCGGCAAGAGTCCGCGTCCGCCTCAGCTGTTCAGGAGTAGTTGGGCACGGCCACCCTCAATCACCGTTGATCACCTTTGCTGCGTTACCGGCGTATGTACAGCAGGCATTCTGACACGTAAATCGGCATGAGACTATTCGGCGGTGCTTTTTTAAAAGCCTTGATACAGGGTCATCGCTGACGCTGAATCAGCGCGTGGAGCTCACCTAAAGCCATCTCAAGTTGGCCACAGAGGTCGCTGGAGATCTGTTTGACGGTCGCCGCTAAGGCGGCGCTGCCCGTTGGCTCAATACAGTGGGTACCCCACAACGTTTTATGGTGATTGAATGGTACGGGCGGATTTGCATCAATTCGAGCGATCCCCGGTGTTGAACTTTCGCGGTTCGTTAGTCGTCCTGTCGATAAGTAGAGGGTTAGGCATATCTCAGTGGTTGAGTCAGCAAACGCAACGGCATGAATCTGCACAGCCAGTGCCTCGAACAATCCGCCTGCTCCCTGGCAGTAACATCCATATGTCATATTCACGGTCGAGAGGCGATCCTCGCGGCGTGTGACAATTGTCTGCGACTGTCCTGGTGCGGTTGGGAGCTTTCTAAGCGACCAGTCCTTGGCTCGCTTCCCATGAGCTACTGATGCGGCTTGCTTGAGGAACCATTCCACACCAGGCTGGAGCCGGTCAAATGCAGTGTTGGCTGCTTTCTTCGACTCTTCGTGTTCAGTAACCTTTGCCCGCGACGCCGCAGAAAATGCAGCAAATCGTTTTTTCATATCCTCAAGATGTGCCGGCTTCTTGTCATCAGGCATCGACACTAGCTCCATCCATTTCGTCAACTCTTTATGCATCTCAACAATAGTTGGCCGATTCTCTGGCGCAGTACGTGTTGCCACGTCAAGCAGATACTCGATGAGTCGCACTTCTGCGTGCGAGCAGTACGTTCCCAGCCGCAAACGGCTATCGCCGATGTCGAGGCGACCAGGAAGCGGCCATTTCTTGTCAGCAGCCAACACCCACAACGTCTTTGCAAAGGAGTACACATCACCAGGCCGGGCATCAACGTCTGCGGCGTCGCCCAATAACTCAGGTGCGACAAAAAGTGCTGGCCCCATTCGTTCATCAGGTGTCGTCACGTCGAGCTTGCCGGGAAAATCGACGAGCCCAAAATCGCTGAGAACAGGTCTGCCATCAAGAGAAAGTATGTTGTCAGGTTTAATATCACGATGCGCTGCTCCATCGCCGTGTAGCCGAACCAATGTCTGGGCCACCGGTATCAGAATGCCGACTACAACCTCTAAGCGAGATCGTGATGGATCCATGAGAGTCGAGATTGAGGTAGCGAGTGGCATAACGTACCAAGGTCGATCCTCTTCGCTCGGACTTTCTGGAAGATGTTGATCGAGGATTGGCATGATTCCATCATTCCCGTTTGATAAGACGAATGTCACCTCGTCCCGAAAGCGCTGATAGCGTTCAAAGCCAAACCGATGTGGGTTTAACAGTTTTATTGCACGAGTAACGTCGTTTTCGTCAATGTGCTGAACCTTCCAAACCCTCGAGTTCCCACCCCGGCTTACCTCGTTAGAAATGATTTCCCACGGCCCGAACCGATTTCCCTGTTTTACCTTGGCCATTGCTATTCTCCAATGAGGATAAGATGGACTTCTTGCCCGAATCGAATTTTAACCATGAAAGCAGACTGTTTAACCGTGTAAACGTTAATCACACCCCAGCTGGACATTAAAAGGTGATCCCACCCTTTCAACTTCGACGAGGCGGGATTGCGTGGTAGTTGATTGGGTGGGGATGGTTGCCTCAGCCTTGCACTGACTTGCCGCGGTGTTGAGTCGATAGGCAAGACACGTGTCGGCGACTGTTGTACGTCGCGATGCAGGATCGGTTGCAGAACCGGGGTTCGCCGTCGACTGTTCCCATTGGGCGCACGTCCAGATTGTCTGGCCTTTCTTGCTCATGCTTTGGCGGTCTCCAATCAGGTCATGGCCTTCGTGGAGCGGCACGCGGGGAAGGTTGTGCAGCCCCAGAAGGATTTGCCGGCGTGCTTGCCCTGCCGGGCCGTTCGTTGCACCATCGCGGCACCACACGCGGGGCATGGTGCCGTGGCATCGGTCCCCGGGTCCGGCGGCTGGGCCGACGGGGCCGGCGTCGCTGCTGGCGCAGCCGGTTTGTCTGGCATGTGTTGAACGCTGGCAATCAGCTCGGCCAGCTGGGGGCCGTCGATTACGCGGATGCCGTTGGCCTCGGCAAAGGCGGTGGCCTCGCGCGTCAGCTGGCCGCTGGTGGCCAGGACCACTTCATCCGCCTGTTGAGCCACCTGCACGCCGAGTAGCTCGCGCACGATCTTGACGCCGACTTTCCACGACTTCCACTGCTTGGCCTGCACCAGCGTCCGTCGGCCGGCCTTCTCCAGAACCAGGTCAACGCCGCCATCGGCGCCGGCCGCGGTGATGTACACGCGGTAGCCCTGCCAACGGAACGCCTCGGCCAGCAGCTGCTCGAAATCCTGCCATGAGAGGGCGCGGATGCTGTCGATGCCGGTCTGGCGGTCGAGGCGGCGGGCGTCGACGGCCTTCCGGACCAGCGCGGCGAGCCACAGCACGGCCACGAAGCCGGCGGCGAACGGCGCGAGCATGGCGGAGACGTCGCTCACGATGCCGAAGAACTGCTGGAGGAACGGCTCGGTATCCTCACCGCTGAGCAGGTTGAGCACGCCCGGCACCACCCACGCGAAGAGGATCCACGCGATCAGGATGCACGGCGGCCCCACCCACCACGGCATCGCGCGGAGGAAAGCGAACAATCCATCCAGAAAACGATCAGCGTCCGATTTACGTCGCGGCATCAGGATCCCCCAGTTACTTGCGATCATCAACAGGTCGCGCGGGATAGCGAGTTGCGTGAACCGGCCATTTCATATACTTCCCATTGAACATCTGCGTTATTACTCCCATCTTTCCGCGCATCGTTGCAAGGCTCCGGCACCGTCCCCCGCAACGACATCTCTGATGCCGGAGTGTGAGGTTAGATTCCCATGGCATTCCTGCGGTGTTTACGTGGGCTGGCATTGCTTACACATACGCCGCTTATGCTCTGAATCCATCCCTTCAATTAACTGAAGCAGCGCGTCGGCAGCATCCTTTGTCTCTTCTACAGTCATGCTGGACGTGGAGACCAGATCCTCGATATTGTCACCGTGCGATTCAACGTGCGCAAGCCGCTCCAGCGCACGAATCCGCATCTCATCCATCATGATTGCGGAGGCATCCCGCGCGACCTGGTCGACCTTACTACTTAATCCGTCTGGCCCCGGCAGTTTGAAAGCCAGAAATACCTCTAACACCTTTCGTAGCACGTTTGGCATTACGAAGAAATAATTCGCGCGTTCTTCTTCGGACGATAGGAACCTCAGAATCATATGAAACAAGAAATGATATTCGGACTCATAGTCACGCAGATGCTTGGGCAGCTCCACAATCCTCGATCGACGTGACTTGCTGCCGTTCGGCTGTACGGTATCAATGAAAAACATTGCCGCAGTTGCGTCGTTAACATCCTTGCCTCGTCTTGCCATCTCATTCTCGGTGTTTCTCCGCATCCATTTTTTAACCTCATTCATTACCTGAACACTATGTGTCATGACAATCAATTGCGCGACATTGTTCAGGGATCGAATCATTCCGCACGCGTAGTTCATCGACCGCGTGTCGAGACTTGAGATAGGATCATCTAAAACAACAACGAGGTTATTCCGTCTTCGCCCTTCGCCTTCAAGCATCACAAAGAAATAGCAGAGGGTGATCGCATTCTTTTCACCTTCACTTGGTGGTCCCACGATGACTTTGCCATGTCGCCGTATCTCGTACCCGTTCTCATTAGCGGCGATTTCAAGCTCTTTGTGTCCCAGATATCTGTAGATCATTACGTTGATGTGTACTGCTGCCGGACCATGCTGACGCATCTGCTGTGCAAGCTCGTCAATCTCCTCTTCAAGCACACGGCTACGAGCACGAAGTCTTTTGCCAAGCTGCTCCGCTCTGGCGGCCGCTTGCTTCAGATCGAAATACTTGGAGTACTCTTCTGCCAAGTAATGCTTTTTTATTGCAGCATGAGCTTGTTCAACATTCTCTGCAAACCTGTCATGCTCGTGATTGTGGGATTCGACAATCACGTTGAACGCATCGACCGAGGAGCTGAATTCTTCCCACCATTGTTCAGCCAACGACTGGCTCGGCAGTTCGGCGCCATCAAGACGGACATGTGGTGATTGAATCTTTGTGTCGGCCAATTCAATGGCCCGTTTCACGTATCCTCGGCCGGCACCTATTTGTGATTTTAGGTCGCTACGGATGGCAGTGAAATGCACCCGCTGACTCTCCACAAGATCATTTGGCGACGGAAGTGTCGACGTCAATTTGTCGAGTTCGTCGAGCAGTGACTCGGCTCGCTGTTTAAATGCCCGAATGTTATTGGTCATATCGTCATAGCGATCATCAATGGCTGCTTCGAGTGTCTGGAGCCGATCAGGAGGCAACTCGGAGCCGCAGAACAGGCATGACGTGAGCTGTTGATGGCTGTGGTACTCTAATCCGTGTTTCACCCACGGCACCATCGCTTCGTGATGCTGAAGTGCTTCGAGTGAGATCGTCCCAAGCGTCATGTGTGCGATGGCATGCAGATCCTTTACCAGCGCATGTAGGCTAATGGAGGGGTGAGGTAACGGTACGAGCTTTGGCAATGGGGCGTCTTGTTTTATTACCCCACGCACAGATGCGAGCTCATCATCGGCGATCAGGTTGTTCACAGCCGGCTTGTATTCCTTGTAGTCGAAGGTAAGGTTGGTGGCGATGTAACGTCGCCCCAAACCTAACTCGTTCGCTATTAGCCGGGCACGTTCGGTTTTATGTTCGGAGAACTCCTTGTCTACATGACGGAATATCGACATGACACGTTGTTGGCGACGATTTATTAAAACCTTCCTGGCTTGTTTTGTTTCGATTGCCTCAGAGAGGTGCTTCTGTTCTTTGCTCAGGTACAGAATGGGGGCGGCTTCGCCCTCGATCCAGCGAAAATTCTGTGCGACAAAATCCGTGTTGAAGACCAAAACGCGTTCGGCGAACTCTGGATTAAGTGAATCTGGGCGTAGAGTGGTGCCGTCGGTCAACTTTACTGTGAAGTCGCTCGTTTTTGACCACGTTTCATGACGTTGTCCCGTACCGAGACATCCAAGCACCCGTGATAGAGTTGTCTTACCGCATCCATTAAAGCCGTATATAAGATTATGCTTGCGCAACACTGGCACCTGCGACGAGGCGGTGTACCCGGGGAACACAGGGAGCTCGGTTAGTGCTTCAATCCTCTGAATGCTCGAACGCTGCATAACGATCGACCTTTCCATGAATGCGATGCTGGTCATGACTCTGTGACTTGAAGCAGGCAATGCAACCAGTAGGTTTCCAGCGAGTTGTTGATGTCAGCTGAAATGCAGTAGAGATGCACGCTTGTTGACGCCGGGTGACAGCTGTGGGTCTGTCGACAGATCGCCTTCATTGGTTGTAGGTCGACCACCGGGGCCGTTTTTCGACAACCACCTGTATAAGCGAAGTAATCCGCCTCCTGCCGCAACTTCCATGGGGTTGGGGATGATCGCCGAAGGTTGGATTCTGCGAAACTATGACGGCTCGTATGGTTTGAGAGCACATCGCCAATTGCCACGCAGCGAACAGGGGTATCTACGGACTGCCAGCAATGGTTAGCCGGGGTCGTGGCCCACATAGATAAGAACGCACGCCCCCCTGATGTCCCCCTGCGGAAGTTCATGTTGCCGATTCTAAGCCAAGTTGGCTTTTCTTGCCGCAATCGACCTTAGACGAATGTCGTCAGTGGCCGCTTGGGCCACGGTTCGAACCAAATAGTGTGATGGCTTTAGTCCAGCAAGAACGGGGGCGTTAAGTTTTATTGTGTCGACAACTGACTTTTCGCACAACAGTTGCGGTTATTGACGTGGCTGAGAAGGTCGGGTTGACCTTGACACCTCGATAGTATTGTACTACCTAACTTATACCGTACATGCGTGCCGTTCCTCACGATCTTGTGCAGTTGACCGAGCGGGTTCGAGCGATCGAACAGGCCGGCGGTGGCGGTGGCGCTTCAGCTTCGCAGGTCGTGACCGGCTGGACGGCGGTGGATGCGGCGCTGGGCGGCGGGCTGGTGGCCGGGGTGGTGCACGAGTGGTTTGGCGGGGAGCCGGCGGGGCCGGGGCAGGCGGCGGACGAAGCCCCACCGCTGACGGTGCTGATGCACTTGGCTCGGCAGGCGATGGGCGGTGGGCCGCGCGGGGGTTGGTGTGTGTGGGTGGGCCGGGGGTGCTGGCCACATCCGCATGGGCTGGTGGATGAGCAGGCGGCCGTGCTGGAGCGATGCCTGTGGGTGGATCCGCCGACGGCGGCGTTTCGGGTGTGGGCGATCGACCTGGCGGCGCGGTGTGCGGGGGTGGCGGTGGTGGTGGCCGATGGCAGTGGGCTGGACATGGCGGCGACGCGGCGGCTGCAGCTGGCGGCGGAGGCGGGCGGGACGTTGGTGTTGCTGGCGCGGCCGGCGAAGGAGCGGGTGAAGCGGTCGGCGGCGAGCACGCGGTGGGCGGTCACGCCGGCGGTCAGCGACACGAACACGCCGCGGTGGGAGTTGGCATTGTGGCGCTGCAAGGGTGTGCAGCAGCGGGTCGGCCAGGAGGGCCAGCAGACAGTGTGGTGGCTGGAAGGAAAACACACCCGTGGGAAAGGTCTTGTCGTTATACCTACCGCACCTGACGATCGACCGCCCCCGGAAGTTGCACCCTCGGAAGCTGCCGAACCAGGCCCGGCATCGCCTTCCGTCGAGGCAAGGCAGCGGCGGGCGTAGCGACGCGTCGCCGATGTTGCTGACGCGGGCAGAACGCGGGCGCGAGGTGGTGGTGCAGGCGTGTCGGCGGTCACAGCGCTGTGGCGTGACCGTGGGCATGAGCGTGGCGCATGCGCGGGCGCTGCTGCCGGTGGAGGTGGTGGTGCAGCCGCACCAGCCGGCGCGGGATGCGGCAATGCTGGCGGCGCTGGCGCGGTGGGCGCAGCGGTTTACGCCGGTGAGCCAGGCGGATCCGCCGAATGGGCTGCTGCTGGAGATCAACGGCTGCGAGCACCTGTTCGGCGGGACGCGGGCGATGCTGCGGCAGGTGGTCACGCAGATGAGTCGGCTGGGCGTGCAGGGGCACGGGGCGACCGGGCCGACGGTCGGGTGTGCGTGGGCGCTGGCGCGGTTTGGTCGAGCGGGCGCAATAGTCGAATCGCCGGCGGAGGTGGCCAAGGCGCTGGCGACGTTGCCGGTGCGGGCGCTGCGGGTGGAGCCGGCGGTGGTCAAGGCGCTGCACGCGGTGGCGGTGGAGACGGTCGGGCAGGTGATGGCACTGCCGCGGGCATCGTTGGGCGAGCGGTTCGGGTCGGCGTTGCTGTTGCGGCTGGACCAGGCATTGGGCGAAGCGTTTGAGCCGGTCGAGCCGAGTCGGCCGCATGAGCCGGTGCAGGTGACGCGCGACATCGCCGGACCGGTGAAGCAGTTGGAGGCGATTCTGCAGTGCGGGCGGGAGCTGGTGGAGGCGTTGTGCGAACAGTTGGCCCAGCGTGAAGCGGGGGTGCGGCATCTGCGGCTGCACCTGGCGCGGATAGATGCGCAGGATCTATATGAGGAGTTGACGCTCAGCCGGGCGTCGCGCGAGGTCCGTCATCTGTGGTCGCTGTTGAGGCCGCGGCTGGAGCGCGTGCACCTGGGCTTCGGCATCGAAAGCATGACGCTGTATGCGGTCGCGACGGTTCGCCTGCCGCACCAGCAGAGCGCATCCGCGCATGGCCAGGGAAACGTCGACGAAGGTGCGGCGACGCAGGCGATCGGGGAGCTGGTCGATCAATTGACGTCCCGCTTCAGCGCGGAACGGGTGTCGATGGTGCAGCCGACGGCGACGCATGTGCCCGAGCGGGCGTTCGGGCATGGGCCGGTCACGCTGGCGGCGCGGCAGTCGGCCGGGGAAGTGCCGATCGTGGATGCCGATCGGCCGACGCGGCTGCATTCCGTGCCGCAGCCGGCGCAGGTGGTGCTGCTGTCGCCCGAGGGGCCGGTGATGACGATGGGCTGGAGCAATACGCGAGTGCGCATCGTGACCAGCCTGGGGCCGGAGCGGATCACACCGCGCTGGTGGCTCGTCGGTGAGGCGGGGCGCCAGCCGGCACCGCGCGACTACTACAAGGTGCAGGATGAACGTGGCCGATGGTGGTGGCTTTACCGCCAGGTCGGCACGTCGAACTGGTTCGTGCACGGGAGGTGGTGCTGATCATGCCCGAGCCGGCCGAGCCGAAGCTGCGCCCCACGTTGCATGGCCACCACGCCCACGCCGGTGAGGTGCCCTATGCCGAGCTGGTGGTCACAAGCAACTTCACGTTCCTGCAGGGGGCGAGCCATCCCGAGGAACTCATCGAGCAGGCGGCTCAGCTGGGCTATCGCGCCCTCGCGATCACCGACACGAATTCGCTCGCCGGCGTGGTGCGGGCGCATGTCGCGGCGAAGCAGGTGAGCCTGCCGCTGGTGGTGGGCTGTCGATTGGTATTGAGCAGCGAGGGCCTCGACGTCGTCAACACGAGCGGGTTGCACGTGCTGGTCTACCTCACCGACCTGGCCAGCTACGGCCGACTGTGCCGGTTGCTCACGCTCGGCAAGCGCCGCGCCCCCAAAGGCGAATGCCACCTGAGCCTGCACGATCTGCTCGACCATCACGCCGGCCTGCTTGCGGTGCTCGTGCCGCCGAAGGTGATTGACGAGCACATGGTGGCGGTGACCCGCGGGCTCAAGCAGACCTTTGATCGTGACCGCCTCTCCATCGCCGCCGCGATCGGCTACCACCAGCATGACGCCGATCGACTGCGACAGATCGCAACGCTGTGCGAACACGTCGGCGTGCCGATGGTGACGAGCAACGACGTGCTCTACCACACGCCGCAGCGCCAGCCGCTGCAGGATGTGCTCACCTGCATTCGTGAAGGCTGCACGATCGAGCAGGCTGGGCTGCGCCTTGAGCCCAACGCCGAGCGCCACCTCAAGCCACCGCAAGAGCTGGCTCGCCTGTTCGCCGAGCACCCGCATGCGATCCGGCGCACGGCGGCGATCGCCGAGCGCTGCGCCGGCTTCAGCCTCGATCAACTCCGCTACCAGTACCCGCACGAGGTCGTGCCGGCCGACCGCACGTCCATGCAGCATTTGAGTGAGCTGGTGCAGGCAGGCGCATCGCAGCGCTACCCGCAGGGTGTGCCGGCCAAGGTGCAGGCCCAGCTCGCTCACGAGCTGAAACTCATCGCCGAGCTGAACTACCCGCACTACTTCCTGACCGTGCACGACCTGATCGGCTTCGCGCAGCAGCGCGGCATCCTCTGCCAGGGGCGGGGCGCCGCGGCCAACTCGGCGGTGTGCTACTGCCTGGGCATCACGGCCGTGGACCCCGAGCGCATCGACGTGCTGTTCGAGCGGTTCGTGAGCAAGGAACGCGATGAGCCGCCGGACATCGACGTCGACTTTGAGCACGAGCGCCGCGAAGAGGTGATCCAGTATCTCTACGGCAAGTACGGCCGTGACCGGGCGGCGCTGACCGCCGAGGTCATCACCTACCGTGGCCGCAGTGCCGTGGGCGAGGTGGGCAAGGCGCTGGGCTTCTCGCTGGACGCGGTGGATCGCCTGAGCAAACACATGGGCGGCTATGGCCACGAAGCGCTCACCGCGAAGCAGCTCAAGCCGCTGGGCTTCAATCCAGGTGACCCGACCGTGCAGCGCCTCATTCAGCTCACCGGCGAACTGATGGGCTTTCCCCGCCACCTCTCCCAGCACGTCGGCGGCTTCGTGCTCACCGACGCGCCACTGTGCGAACTGGTGCCGATTGAGAATGCGGCGATGGCCGACCGTACCGTCATCGAGTGGGACAAAGATGACATCGACGCGCTGGGCATGCTCAAGGTCGACGTGCTCGGCCTCGGCATGCTCACCGCGATCCGCAAATGCTTCGATCTGGTCGAGCAGCACCATGGCCGCCGGCTCACACTCGCCAGCGTGTTCCAGCAAGAGCCGCGCGAAGACTCGGCCGTGTACGCCATGATCAGCCGGGCCGACACGGTGGGCGTGTTTCAGATCGAGAGCCGGGCGCAGATGTCGATGCTGCCGCGCTTGCGGCCGCAGTGCTTTTACGACTTGGTCATTCAGGTCGCGATTGTCCGGCCCGGCCCGATTCAGGGCGACATGGTGCACCCGTACCTCCGACGACGTGATGGGCTGGAGGACGTGACCTATCCCGACGACACCGCCCGCGCGGTGCTGGGCAAGACGCTGGGCGTGCCGCTGTTCCAGGAACAGGTGATGGCGCTGGCCGTGCGCTGCGCCGGGTTCACGCCCGGCGAGGCCGACGCGCTTCGCCGTGCCATGGCCGCGTGGAAACGCAAGGGCCACCTCATCCACCGCTTCCGCGACAAGTTCATCCAGGGCCTGCTCGATCGCGGCTACACCCGCGACTTCGCCGACCGCTGCTTCCAGCAGATCCAGGGCTTCGGCGAGTACGGCTTTCCCGAATCCCACGCCGCCAGCTTTGCGCTGCTCGTCTACGTCAGTGCCTGGCTGAAACACCACAACCCCGCCGCGTTCACGTGCGCCTTGCTCAACAGTCAGCCCATGGGTTTCTACGGCCCCTCGCAACTGGTGCGCGATGCCAGGCAGCACGACGTCGATGTCCTGCCCATCGACATCCACCACAGCCAGTGGGACTGCACCCTCGAAGCCGCTCGCGCCCCAGCGCAGCCCGCCCTCCGCCTCGGCCTGCGCCTGGTCAAAGGTCTGCGCGAAGACGAAGCCCACCGCCTGACCACTGCGGTCACGCACCACGGCCAATTCCACAACCTCGATACGCTCTGGCGCACCGCCAACGTGACCACCCGCACGCTCCGCGCTCTCGCCGAGGCCGACGCCTTCCGCTCCATGGGCCTCGACCGCCAGCAGGCTCTCTGGCAGGTGTTGAAGCTGCGCGACACACCGGCGCCGCTGTTTGAGCGCGACACGACGCATACCGAACCCGCCGACCGTGCCGACGCGCTGCCCGCCGTCCCGCCGCTGCGCCAAGTCACCCACGACTACGCCAGCACCGGCCTCTCACTCAAGCAGCACCCGATGCACTTCCTCCGCCACGCGTTTGACCGCATGCACGTCACCACCGCCGACGAACTCGCCGACGAACAACGTTGGCCGCACCACACCCCCATCACCGTCGCCGGCCTGGTCACCATCCGCCAGCGCCCCAGCACCGCCCGCGGCGTCATCTTCCTCACCCTCGAAGACGAGACCGGCTCGTGCAACCTGGTCGTTCGCCCCAAGGTCTACGAACGCTGCCGCGTCGCCGTCCGCACCGCCATGCTCATCTTCGTCCGCGGCCGGGTCGAACGCCGCGGCCAGGTCGTGCACATCAACGTCCGCTCCGTGCAGGACCTCACCGCCAGTGTCCACAACCTGCAGGCCCGGTCACGGGATTTTCATTGATCTGGGGCTGTGGTATGCGAGACTTCAGGTTGCTTACGCGTTTCCGTCGGTCGCGAGAAGCCGATCCAACTTTTCTTCGATTCGCGTCAATTGTGATGTGAGGGTATCCACCTCCCGCTGCAACTCATCGAGCTTTGGCAGCACCAAGTCGCGCAAGGCTCGGCGCGTGTTGAGCCGGCCGGCGATGCCTGTATTCTGAATGATCCAGTCGCGGTCCGGAAGATTGGCCGGCAGGTCGCGGGTGTGATCGTACATGTGAAACCGGTAGACGCCGTCTGGGTCGATGTTTTCACCCTTTCGAAGGGACTTCTTCAGGGGCTTGCGGGTCTGAAGGGCGCCGAAAACGGTGCCGTCCTTCAGTCCAAATGCGACGTAGTGGGCAGGGCGCGTTCTCATGATCGTTGCTCCTGTTGATGTTTTCGGCCTGCCGAGCCGATGGTAATACTGTTGAGAATTCGTTCGCTCTTGCGTACGATCCTCGTCGACAATTTGATGCCAACTCGCTTGGCAGCGAATCGCCCGGTGGTCACGAACTACCACTCCAGCTTTGGCTGGGACCATCGAACCTGGGCGGTCCGTTGAGGGGCTGGCTCCGCGCATGTTGTTTCGTGCGGGGTCCAGCGCCCGGCGGACGTACTCGGTTCGATGCGCTGTGGTAGGCGCGTGACCTCGGGTCGTCCGTCGGACACTGGATCCCGTTTTTTCATGCGCCTTCCGGAGCACCCATCATGAGCGAATCGTCCCCTCCCACCGGCCCCTCCTTACCTGCTGATCGACATGAGCTGGCCACGCTGCGCGTGCTGCTGAGCCTGCCACCCGAGGTGTTGCAGGGCTTTGCCCCGCAGCAACCGCCCGAACACGTCGACCGCTACCTGCGCCAGGCTTCGAAAGCCGAGCTCGACTGGCTGCTGGTTGATGTGCTGCACCAGTTGCGCCTGCGCAACGTGAATCGGCATCAGCACAACGGGAGGGCCGGGCGATGAACAAGCCGCAACTGATCTGTCTCTGGATCGGCATTGCCCTGATCGTCCTCGCCGGGCTGCTGCCACCGTGGGTGGAGGTGTACGACGATGGGCAGGTCCAAGCGGGCAAGGCCATCGGTCACGCCTGGCTGTTCGCGCCGCCCGAGCCTGGCTACAGGGACGCGGGGATGCACCTGGACTACGGCCGATTGCTCCTGATCTGGCTGATCGTCGCCGGCGTGACCGGCGGCGCTATCGCCAGCTTCCGCCACTGGCAGCCGCACAACGAAGCCGATCGCTAACCATAGCCGTGCATCGCCCGCCGCCTCCACGACCAATACCTGCTCAACGGCCTGTTGCCAATTTGCTTCGGCTTTCACTATCTGACCCTGCAGGCCCTCGCAACTTGGTTGCGGCCGAGGAGAGTACGCGACACGCCTAGCTGGCCGTAAAGATCATCGGGCAAGGCGGCTTTCAGCTTGACCTGACTTTAGTTCACCTGTAGTTGACCGCGACCTCCGCGTCAGCAGTCACGCCTACCTCGGCCTGGCCGCCTGGGCGGCGGTAAGCGGCGCATCCCAGAGACCTTTGACAGGTGACTCAACCTGGTGCAGAATGATGCCCGGTGATGAGAGGGCGCAGATGATGCATAGCGAGCACGATCATAAAACTTCCGGTCGACTGACTGTCTCTTTGGGGCCGGGGCACCGTAAGGCGCTAGAGCGAATCGCTCGCCATAACGGAGCAACGCTGGCATTCGTTGTCCGGTACGCGCTCAACGAGTTCGTAGAGAGCCATCAGAATCCACAGTTGCGGCTGGAGTTCCCGGGGAACGAGTCAGAGCGACGACTTAACAGTAACGAGACTTAAAGATGACACAGGTTTCCCCTCCACCGACGCGGGTCATCTCGAAGCCATTTGTTGCAAACCAAACTTCTTTCGTTAGTCGTCTAGAAGCGATCTCAAGGCTTGAGCTAGATCGTGAAGCGAAGAAGTTACGGAGCGCATTCGCAGCAGACTACGCTAAGGAGTTTCTGAATCAATACGATCCTGGTGTCGCGAGCATACAGGTGGCGCAGTCTATCTTTGGCCCGCACGCCCAAGACTATCCCTCTGATGATCCGATCCGAACGCTGGCGTTCAATCTGTCTGTGACCGAACTCTTAGTGAGACAGTTATGGGCCGATTACCGTGGCGATGATCGAACACCATTTCTAACTGCTCGCTTGATCGAGTTGTGTGGGTACTCTCTGTTTGAGCCTTTTAACACGGAAAGAGGCCCCAAGACCTTTCTTGCGGCTTCCAAACGCCGTGGCTACTTTTTCACACCTCCGCTTGTCGCGGGGTTAATAGTACAACGCGCGCTCGGTGGTCGTGAAGCAGTGAGCCACCTCCTAGACCCTGCTGCCGGAGCAGGCTCACTCCTTGCGGCAGTTTGCTTCGCTGCCGCCGAGGAGAGAGTAGCAATCAAGCACATCACCGCTATCGAAATTGACCATTTTACCGGCCGGCTGCTGCAGACCGCACTCGAACGACTAGTCACCGTTCATAACCTGAATGCTGAACTATCAGTTCTGCGACGCGACGCGATTGCCCACTTGCACCAAGAATACAAGTCCGGGCAACGTAATTACGACTGCATTGTGATGAATCCGCCATATGGGCGAATAAAGTTTCTCAAGAACTCTCTAATCAATGGCGAAACACGCACAAGCGAACGGGAGAGGACACGCGACCAACAGGCCGAGCATTGGCAACATTTGGTGAAGTCACAAGCCGCCGAATGTAAACGAATATCCGGAAACTTGGGCTTAGGGGAAGGAGCCCAAGATTACCAGCGCCTATTCGCCGGGTTGGCAATGAACGTTTTACGTGCAGATGGCCGCTTGAGTTGGATTGCGCCTAGCTCATGGCTTGGTGACCGCGAGTCAGTGTTGTTGCGACGGCAGATTCTTGATTCCAAGTCTCTTGAGTCAGTCTTGGTGGTTCCTGAAGATGCCGGCCTGTTCGCAACCGTAAACCAGCCGACAGCGATAGCGACGGTTGCCCCCAGCCCAAGCCGTAGTAGCTTTCTCGTACAGATTGCAACCTCCAACAATTTGAACGATACAGATGAGCACGAGACCGAGTACAAGACCATGGCAGAGCTTGATGCTCGACAGATGCGGATCCCAAGAGTTCCCCACAAGATGCATGAGATTTACGAAAAGCTTCAAGAATTTCCTCGGATCCAAGACATCGCTGATTTACGGAATGCCCGCGGCGAACTGGACCAGACGCTTGGCAAGCACGTCGCCAGTGACATGCCTACGGCAATGCGCCTGGTTCGCGGCGATCACATTGAACGATATGTTCTACGGCCGCCTGAGTCATCAGGACGGTCTAGTTACGTTTCGGTGCCTCGACTTCGGGAGTATATCGGGAATGGACCGAAGTCCTCTGATATTCGAAAGCCTCGCATCGCGAGCCGACAGTGTTCATACATGAAGAAGGCGCGCAGACTTAGCTTTGCACTTGTGCCACCACAAACTGTGTTGGGCAACTCGTGCAACTATATATGCAGCAAGTCCGGCAACATAATCAACGAGGAGTATCTTTACGCGCTATGCGTTGTGCTGAACAGTGCGGTCATGGAATGGTATTTTCGTATATTTAACAGCAATAATCACGTCGCAAATTATGAAATAGACGACTTCCCTTGCCCCCTGCAAGATGCTGACACGATAACGAGCCTTGCTGTAGTAGGTAGGCATTTCCATGATTTATATCAGCATAACAACAATGCAGGTAAAACACCGGCGGCATCCGAGGACGTGGCAGAGGCGCTCGTAGCAGAGGCATTTGGTTTATCTGAATCTCAAACACGGCTGATTCTGGAGCGCATTTGTCCCGAGCGGGCTGACTATATTTCATATCTAGTCACGCTGCTGAGGCAGAACAACCGCGTAAAATGCTCAATCGGTGGGGTGGGTCGACAGCAACATGTGGCATCCAGGCTGTCGGCGCTTGATCATCGAGTAATCGAACACATTCCGCAGGGAGGCAACTGGCAAGATATTCCAGAGGACGTCCCTTCGAAACGATTAGAGCAGATTCGTGCAATGTCGAAAGAGCGAGGGGTCGTGCGAACAACATATTATGGACGCTTACGCCCTGACCAGCCTGCATATACAATCGCTACGTACTACAACCGGCCGGGCAACGGAACGAATATTCATCCTTGGGAAAACCGGACGTTAAGCAATCGTGAAGCGGCTCGCTTGCAATCCTTTCCTGACAGCTATTGGTTTATTGGGACCGATGGGAGTGTAAGAAAGCAAATCGGGAACGCCGTCCCGCCGCTTCTCGCATATGCGATTGGCACTGAAGTCGGCCGAGGTGAGGCTGGTTTGCAATGCGTCGACCTGTTCGCCGGTGCGGGTGGAATGAGCCTGGGCCTGGAGATGGCTGGCTGGACCGTTGCCGCGGCAGTCGAGTACGACAAGGGAATTGGTGCCACCTACAAATTTAACCGTCCCTGTGAAACGGTATCGAAACCCGGCAGCACTCGAACACTATTTCTCGATGAGGATCTGTCAACCGAGAGTGCGCGGTCCCGTACAATCAACGCCATTAAGTCAAAGCTAGGGGCAAAGCCGCTATTCGCACTAGTAGGTGGCCCACCATGCCAAGGATTTTCTCACGCTGGTTGGCGGCTAGATGATGATGCTCGCAATGATCTTGCAGTCGGCTTCATGGAGTTTGCACAAGCCCTACAGCCAGAAATTGTCATTCTAGAGAATGTGGAAGGTCTCCTTAGCTATAAGCAAGGGCAGGTGGTGCGCGATCTACTGGCAGCGATCCAGGATCTCGGCTATGACATTGATGGTAGTCCGTGGCTGCTTCGGGCTGAACAGTATGGCGTGCCGCAAATGCGCAGACGCGTATTCTTGATAGGGTGCCGAAGCTGTCGGAAGATTGTGCCCCCGATACCGTTTCTTAGCCAGTGTCGTGGTCGACGCGAAGTGGCGGACACAGAAAATCTTTTCGGGTCGCAGCCGTATCCGGTTACGGTTGCTGAAGCGCTCGTCGACTTGCCTGCCTTGGTAGAGAAGAAGAGCAATGCTTGTGGATCGCGAATTGTGCGATCTTACTATTCAGCATGGGCCCGCGGGCTCATGTCCGTTCAGGATCTTCGGGCTCATCTCAGCAGCGGTTAAGGTAATTCAACTGCTATCGCAATCTGCGCCAGTATTTCATCAATCCTTTCCCTTAGCTTTCGATCTTCAGACCGATCTCTTCGACGGTTGAGCAACGACCTAATCTGGAGCTCTTGTTGCCCAACGTCGCCGATAGAAATCGCTTTGCACCACTCCTCATCAAGTCCGTTTCGCGGCAGATTCGACGCGTCTGAAAGAATGCCCTCCATTAAGTCCCACGCTGTTGCGGGGAGTGGCCGCAATCTTCTGCCATCTATTTTTTTCTTGGCGTAATCCGGCAACGACTCAAATGCAATACGTACTGAGCGTGCCGCTAGGCTTTGACGATTAGGCGTTACAGTCGTACTGGCCGCTACATTCGTAAACGTGAGCTTCGCGGGGTCGAATCCGCTGAACGTGTGGGTCAAATAGGCATGTTCCGGATGAAGCATTGCGCTCAGAAATCGGACATGTCCCGCCTCCATTAGACGGTGGAGTAGCCGCAACGAGTAATCTTGCAATGCTCGAAGCCACGCGCTGAGCTCTTCCGCCTCGCCGTCGGTCGCCACCTTCAGCTTGTACCGATCCCAGAGGGGACGCACCTGCCAGCTAGCCACGGTAGTGCCGGTTTGCTGCTCGTGGGCCACTAAGAGTTTCACGTCCTGTCGTCGCATCCGGCGATTCTTCGAGCTATTGCAGCCGCGACAGGTCGGCACAAACAGTGATAGTTGCCGAAAGCCACAAGCAAGTGGCCCCACGTGATCAGGGCTCACCTTGGCCACTTTCTTCAGGCAGATGGCACAGGTTCCCCGCCCTGCTTTATTGTATACCGCGTCAGCTAGTGCCCAGTTACCTTCCGCCCACCACTGAAATGCCCGACGATCATGCGCGTAAGTTCGCATGTTAGCGTCCGAGCGACCGGGGTCATTTTTCTTGCGACACGTCACCGAACAGTAATCATGAATCCCGTCAAGCCGATAGGGAGGATTTCCCATAAACCCGGGGCTTAACCTGCCGGTGCGAATGTGAGCCGATGCTTCGAAGGCATCGGCAGTCACTCCATGTTCGTCAAAATAGGATTTTCGAGAGCCAAACCATCCCTGCATGCGCTTTTCAATCTCTTCCGCCGGCCACACTTTCGCTAGTTTCACGAGTGCGGCCGAAATGGACTCACCTTTACTAAATAATTCTCTCCCTACGGCACTGTTTAGATCCGTCGTGAAGCGATAATTCAAATAGAAATAGCCGATGTTCCGTTCTTCGCCACAGATGAGGCAGTGGCGGTATTTCGTCGGGTGGATTTGCCGGGCCGCATTCGTTAGCCGATCGTTGCTATCACCTTCGCCTGTAAGCCCGAGTTCATCCGCTTTCTTGATCCACCATTCTTTACGGGCTGTGAAATATTTATAAAAGCTCGTATTCTTCCCTGAGCTCACCTGCCATACTGGCTTTCCATTCTCCGATACCGCACCGGGCATACCCGCGTACGCCGGGTGTGCTACGATCATCTTCTGATACTTGACGTATCCTTCGTGGTGATCAAACTTGCCCCGTCCATATTTTGGCTGTGTCATGACTGGCCCTTGTCGGCGATAAGTTAAACATCTTCCAAAAGTTCGCTCAGTGACAACTCGAACGCGTCTGCCAATTGAGCAACCACATGTAGAGTGGGGTTACGTTTCCCGCGTTCAAGATCGCCCACGTAGTTCCGATGGAGATCCGCCGCGTTCGCCAAGCCCTCTTGCGTCCAACCTCGTTCGGAGCGAAGCCTGCGAATGGCCGTGCCGAACCTGTCTAGAAGTGCGTCTTCCATGTGTGACCACTAGTATGGTCACATAAAGAAGACGGTCTACACTCTATGAGTGGCATTCGAGTCCTGACGATAATGGCGGCCCGAGATGCTCCGTGGGGTTGCCCGGGCGCAAGCCCTGGCCGCTGTGCGACAACGGAGCGCGGTCAAAGGCTGGATGGGCTCAGACTTGTTCGAGACCAGTATGGAACGGGGGTAACCGACACGATCCTTCGGCGATGCACTGGTTCGCATGCGAGGGGAATCGACAGCCCTCCAACACCCTGCGAGCTTGGTGCATAACAACCGCTGGCCGGGACACCTCGTCCGTTTCCTGAACCGCGTGACTGTCCAGACCTCGGTGACCTGGATCCGATTCAAAACTGACGAAAGCATTGAGCTCGCCAACCCTGACCCAATCGCCGGGATCTGAATCTGAGTCGATCGGCCCTTACGAATACCTGAAACACCGCAGGATGCAGCCGATTGCTCTGCGCGAGCTCTACGTCCGGCCGCCACTTGGCACCAACCTTGGGCGAAAACGTTACATTGCGTAAGTTGCCAGCTGCCGAAGCTCCGGAGGCGTGCCCCGCAATGCCCTGCCGAAGGCAAGGAGAGCGTCGCGGGACCTCAGCAGCCGCGTGATGTCTGCGACGGCCACGGGCGGGAAGTGAATCTTTCGGTCACACCGGCTGGTGGGCACGTGGCCGGGGATATATTCGAACCGCCGGCCGTGGGGTGATTCCCCACGCCTCGCCTTGGTTGGAGGTGATCGCCACCGTCGTTTCCATATCCCGCCGTGACCGGCAACCAGTCATAAGGAATGTAGCATGTCTACTGATTCAACCACGGCGGCCGAAGAGCTATCCAAGCTGATTCAAGCTTTGGCCAACGACGTTGATCGGTTGCGTCGGCATAAGGCAGTGGCCGAGGAAAGCCGCCGGATGCGACTCCAGCGGGATAGACCCTCAGGTGTCGAGCATTCGGACGATGCTTACGACTCGGCCTACCGCACGCACCTCAACGGGCACGTACAGTTAACACCGGACGAGCAAAATGCGTGCTCCATCGCCCCTGATTCTGGGAAGCAACCTTCGTCCGAAGATGGTGCCTCAACGCCCCGGGCGGTATGGGATGAGAAGCGGCAATTGTGGGTTCATCACGGGAAACCTCACGCGCCACATCCACCGAAGCAGGATGGCCCCCCGCCGATCGACTGGAGTAGCGAGGATCTGATGGGGGACTTGGGGGCGTCGCTGCTGCGCGAGGACGATGCCTGCGCACCTCCGCCGCGCGAGCATGACGAGGCACGCCCGAGTGCGGCCGAACGGTGGTTTCCTCATCGGGCTTATGTACTCGGAAAGCGGTGCATCCACCTTCTTCACCGGCTCCATAGCACGGCTGGATCCGATCAACTCAAACGTGAGTTAGGGACCAATTGGGGCCATGCGGCCGCCCTGCTTGGAACGCTACGTAGACAGTGTCGCGAGACACAGGCCGCACTCAACAGGCTGACCACTGTCCCGTATGACTGGACTGACACGAGGCCGTGGGTCAGCTTTGACGAAAACTACGCCAACCTGTGGGATACGTGGGGTTCGATAGTTGATCTGGATTCGCTGCGCTCGGATGCACCGCCCTCGCCGCCAAATGAAATTGAGAGGCCGACACGACCAGTTTCTATGAAATACGCTTCCGTGAACTGGTTTGGGTGGGGGCCAGATACACGACAACTCAAAAGCGCCATCGAAGCCGGGACCATTCGGGTTAAGCGCTGCACTCCCAATGGACGTAAATGGTTTTTCGACTTGGATGATGTCGTGCGAATCAACCCGGAAGCAGACGGGGATGCCGACCCTACCAGAGCCGATAGCGCGCAGTAGCGAGCAGCAACGTGCAATAGGAAACACAAATCACGCCGCAACGCTCATAACGCCCCCCAACCCGGCGTAAAAGGGGGATATGAGCGAAAAACACATCCAATCCAGCGGCAAATACATCACCCTTGCCGAAGCCGCCAAGCTGGCTCCCGGCCGTCCAAGTGCCAATGCGGTTTGGCGATGGGCCCGGAAAGGCGTGAAGAGCCGGTGCGGCCATCGCGTCCACCTTCAGCATGTTCGTGCCGGAGGACGCGTTCTCACCACTGCTGAGTGGGTTGAGCAGTTTGCGCGTGACCTGGCCGAAGCCGACGCCGAGCATTTCAGCGCCGCTGAGTTTGGGGGCCATCGGCGCCAGCAAGTTTCGCGTACGCACCGCAATGAGCACGATCAGGCCCGCCAGCGACTCGCTGCGAAAGGACTTATCTGAACCTGTGCCACGCCAATCGCGCCCGGCTGGCAGGCCGTGTGGGCGTGGTCGGCGTATAGGGACTTCTGCAGATGATACAACAACGACCGCGCCGGTCCCAATTCCGGCGAAATCCCGGGCCGCCTTGGCCAACGTGGCGGCGGCCACGCCTGCACAAGCGCCGGCGTGGATGGTGTCGCGTGTGCAAGGCCGAACACTTGCGACAGATGTTGAGCCGGCGAAAGCAGGTGCGAGATGGGTAATGCGAGTTTCGCCGCCCAGAATCGGCATCTTAAGAACGGCGGCCGGTATTTCCCCAGGTGGTTTAAGGAGACCCCGTTCTGGCAAAAGCTCGGAGCCGCCCATCGCGAAATCCTGCGGCAACTGTACGACAGCGTCGCTCACAGCGATACAGTACACCAGGCAAGCGGAATCACAGTGAGGAGAGGCGAGTGGTTAACGAGTTACAAGGCATTGGCGGATAACTCGGGTGCCACCTTCAGCCAGGCGCGTTGTGCCCTGAAGCATGCAGAGCGAGCTGGTGTCATTTCGATCCGAAAGCGATCGTATCGCGTCGGCCCCCACACACAACACTTGTCGCACATAACATGGTACGACTTCGATGCTTACGAGTGGCCGGACAGGGGGCGCGCGCAGAACACTCGCCACAACACCACTCACGACACCCGCCACGACACTCGTCAAAACACTGCGCAACAGAAGGAACCCCCAGTAATAACACCCATTGAGGAACACTCCGGAGAAACCTCCGGAAGTAACGCTCAGCAGCAACCGGCTGCTGCTGTTGGCGATTTCGACTCGCCGCGTCAAACGTCCAGAATTCCCGCGGAGCACCTTCTCAAAGCCTTCGGTGAGTACGGGCTTGAAACTGCCGCGCGCCAGTACTTGGCAGAGAAGCTCCCTCATGTGACAGCCGATGCGATCCACGAGGCAATGAAGGACGTATCCGATCGCGCAGGTATCGGGGCTCGCGTGGACCACTTCCGCCAGAACATAGCGCAGGCTATCGAGTTGGTGGAGCAGAGGCGCGAGGAAGCTGCAACGCTGGAAGCCGAGCGCCGGCGGGTGCTCGCCAGAATCGAAGAATTGAATGGCCAGGCGCAGCGTGCGTGTGATTCGAACCCCGAGTTGGCCCAACCGCCGAATAATCCCGACCTGTTCAAAAAGGCGCTGCACGAACTGGCGCCAGCGGATAAGGCCGTGCTCGCCTCCTATTGGCCGTGGAACGATCAGCATCGCAAAGATGAAGTGATCACGCCGGCGATCAGAAATTCCCTCTTCGCGCGGACCAAAGCCTCCATCGTCTGGGGCAGGCGTGGCGAAGCAGAACGTTGGTTCGACAGCCTGACGGATGAAGAAATAAACAACTACCTCGACCGTTTTGTGGACGAACAGTGCGGTGGTCAGCTTCCGGAACGATTCAGACAGAATCTACGAGGCAAGATTGTTCGCACAATCATCATCGACCACTTTGCTCCGGCCCTGGCTGGAGCGAAACGTAGTGCTCCCGAATGCGTCGCAGCGTCGACTGAGGGGTAACTCAAGGAGGGGGATGAGCGGATACGGAAGGTAGCAAACTCATAAACCGGCCCCGACGGCACCTCATCAGGGCCGTAGGGTGAGCTTGCCGAGAAAGTGCTCGTCCAACATGCGGTGGGCGTCGGCGGCCTGCTCCAGCGAGAAAGTGCGGGCAACATGAACCTCAAACGGACCGGCCTCGATCAGGCGGTTGAGCTTCCCGATTGCCTCCGGGTCCGGCATGCCGTCGTAGCTCTGGGCGCTGACCCCGGCCGGGATCTTGGGCATCCATACTCAGGGGCCGGCGGGGTTGGACAAGCCGTTCAACGAGATGAGCGACTTCGACATCGCTGAGATGCTGGCCGCCGGCAGCATTGAGGTGCCGCCGATGCTCAAGGCCACTGCCCGACAGGTGTACGAAGCGAAGGGCCTGCCGCCGCCTGCGGCGTTTGTCGACGCTCGCCAACCGACCGAGGAGACCACCAAGAGCTAACAGATTCGCCCGCGGCATCGGGCCGACGGGCACGGATGGATCGGTGTTGTTTGTTGATCGCGACTTGCATTAGGAGAACATGACATGACCTTGAAAGCGTTTCTGGATGAAGTTGACCGCGTGTGCCCCATCCTTGAGCTGACGGGTCTCTACGACGAGAAAGGTGAGCGTAACGACACGCCAGGCACGGACCTCGGCGACGCTGCTTACGTGGTACTCAGGAGCTATTACGACGACTACGGCAGCACGCACAGCCAGACCGACCTCCTGCGGGAGGCGGGCAACGGGCTGGAGACACTCGGCGAGTTTCTCCGGTGCGGCGGGGAGGCTCTCATCCAACACGCGAATGGCGAAACCCCGTCGGCACACATCACTCTCTGAATGCTGTCTGTTCCACCTCAACCCGGTGGGTCGGCATGGACCCGCCACCTTCTGCTTGTGTGGATTGCCGGGGCCACCGCGGCTTGGCGACTCTACGCACTTTAGGGGTGCCACGACCTCTCGGGAAATGGGCCTTTGCAGATCATCTGCTCTACACGCCAGCGCAGCCGATCCGATCGCTCCACCACGTCGGCCGAGCGTGAGTTCAATGAGGGCATACCCATGGGTACGGAATCCGTCGAAAACATACCCAATTCCACCTAACATTTGCAAAAGTGCAGTGCGGCGTTTAACCTGATATATATCGGGTTTACGGTACGAAATGGGAGTGGGCATACCCCTAACAGAATCCTCTGATAAGGGTGAGGTCGCAAGTTCGAATCTTGCCGGGCCCATCACTAAACCCCGCAAACCATAAGGTTTGCGGGGTTTTTCTTTGACCTAATTTCGGGGTTTCGGTCAACTGACCTAATCCTTGACCTAATCGCAAACCCGCCTACTCTGAGCCGTATGGCTGAGACGCGACACAAAAAGACCCGGAAGGCTGTTCCCTACCACAAACCAACCCGCCGATACCGGAAGATGATCGAGGGCGAGTACGTGCACTTCTCGCACGCCGGCGAATCCGCAGCGAGCGACCGGAATGGCTACCAAAATTGTTTTGGAACGTTACGAGCAACACATGGATGCCCTGCGAGCCCGACGACGCGTCGCGGAATTGCGAGGCCTCCGCGACGCACTCGGCCAAGTCGGCGAGAACATGAAGAACAGCCAAGCGGCGGCAGACTATGCCGTACTGACCACCGCAGGGCTCGGGGACCAATATCTGGCTGGCCGCATCTCTGAAGCTGCCGGAGGGCTCAGCCCTGAACAGGACAAGATCCTCACCGGCTGGATGGAATCCACCGCTCACGCTAAACCAGACCCCAAAGGGCAGGTCGCCAAAATCGTCGCCGGCTTTCAGGAACACCAGCGACAGCGTCGAAGTGAACACCGGATCGGTGAAAACCGCCTCGGTCAGTTGACCGCCTCCACCGACGCGTTTGCCGATTGGTGCGGCGACCGCCGTTTTACGGACGAAGAGGACGGGAGCAATGAAAGGCTGCTGTCAGACTACCGGGCTCACCTCCTGAGCCGGTCGTTTGCCCCAGCTACTTTCAATACCCATGCCCGGGCGATGAAACAATTTGTGAAGTGGGCCTATAGCGAATACCAGATCCGTCATCTCCCACGCAACATTGACAACGTTTTTCGACTGATCCCCGAGGAAGCGAAACCAAACCCGCTTTCGGTGACGGAGGTTCGTAAACTTTGGCGGTTGGCTAAACCCCAAATGCGGGCATGGATGGCAGTAGCCTTGAATGGGGGCTATTACGGCATCGATATCTCAGTGCTAGAAGAAAGTCATATCAAGGGGGATTTCGCCATAAAACCCCGGGCCAAGACGGCTGTAGCTGTAAAGCACAAGCTTTGGGGCGTGACGAAGCGGTTGATTAAAGAGACGGCGAATAACCACCAGAAGTTGACGTTCAAACGACACCGCCGAGACAAGCCACCAGTGGATTACACTCCCCTATTCATCACCAGGCGGCGGCGTCCGCTGATCCATGAGAATCGTAGCGACGCCATCGGTCAACAGTTTTATAACCTCCGCAAAAAGGTCGGCATCAAGGGCAAGTCATTCAGCAGCCTGCGTGATACCAGCACCACCCTGATTGAGGGAATGATCAAAAAGGGCGAGGCAACCATCGACGACAAAAACAACTTTCTCGCTCACAAGGACGGCTCGATGGCCGCCAGGTACACAGGCGATATTGACCTCGTACACCCCGACTCCATTGACTCCACTCGGCTTGACCAAATCATCGACAAACTGGAAGCCATCTACGAACTGAAACATGGTGAAAACGAGGACTCCAATTCCACGGCGGGAGCAGCATGATGTCGAGTTGATGGGAGGCCGTTCCGAAAAACATGTTTTTGCCTTTCCCCGCAGCAGCACATCCCAAGAGGGGCCTCGAGAATCGCCTGCCATGACCTTGGTAGCTGCCAGGCGGTCACATATTGCCATTCCCCGACCACAATGCGGGGCAGCAACGCGGCAGAACCAAAACAAAAATACGCGACAAATGGGCAACGTCTTTGACGGGCGGAACTTAAACGGAAAGCCCAATATCTAGAGTCTCTTCGCCCTTGACCCCATAGATCTTGGGGGTAGCCTTAAAGTGAGATCAGGGCATTCCTGATAGCCGCAGGCACCCTTCAAGGACTATGGCATGAGTTGGAACGAACAAGATGTACGGGAACGAGTAGCACGCAACGATTTCAGTGACTTCGAGGTGAATGTTGCCGATCTCACGCGAACCATCGAATTTGAAAACCTCGGCACAAAAGACGTCCGACGAGCCGCGGGGGCCCACCTCTATAGCGACGTTCCCAACTTTCACTTGGCGGTGCAGGAGGCGGGTGACGACAAGGCGAAGCTCAAGAAAGTGATCAGAGCTGCGAGCGTTCTGCGGAAGGTACAGGGTGAACTTGCCGAGGCCTATGAGATCGGCCAGATGCAGCGGCAAGCCGCCCGGTTCCATGCACTTTGTTTCAAGCCATACGACGATGAAGCCGAACGAGCGAAGCAAGCTGTGTGCTTCGGCATCACCCTGAACTCCTACCTGCATGACGTATTCAACGAGGTGTTCAGCGACGTACGAAACCTCACCGGCAGCGTTGGGATCGCGGCCGGCATGAGCTATATCGCCAACATCGGCCAGAGGGGTGAACGAGAGCGAATCGCTCTCGGAAGTTGTGCTAATCTTGCCGCTAAGGTTCTGGATAAAGGCGACACGATCAACGTTACGAAAGAGGTTTACGACGCCCTGCCAAATTGCCTTCAGGAGCACTTCTCTCGCATGGGAACGGTGGCCGGTGTTCCGAGGTATCAAGCACATGGTCTGCGGTGGAATCGCCAGAAGGAACTCGCCGAAGAGTTGGGCGTCCGTTTCGATGCGGACAGGCTCCGTTCCCAGACCGAAGAACACCGAGATGCACTTCGGCTAGACGACATGCAATTGACTGAAGCTTCCGTACCCATCGACCTCGAGCTCTTAACCGAACGCAACAGCAAGCACACATCGGCAGTAGCCATTTATGCCGATCTCGACGGGTTCACGAAATACGTGCAAGACGCTGAGCAGACGGAAACGGTGGTTTCCTTGGTTCGCATCTTTCACATGATTCGAGCTGAGTTCCATGCCGTACTCAAGTCGGACTTCCCGGGCCTAGTTCTCCAACACCAAGGAGATCGTGTCCTTGCCAGTATCCATATGCCGAACGGTGATCAGATCGATAAGCGATGCCAGACGGCGGTGGATGCAGCGATCGGTCTCCAGTCGTCGATGGAGCAAGTACTCAACGAGCGACTTGGCAACCGTGAATTGCACGTGGCGGTAGGTCTTGATGTTGGTAAGACGTTGATCACACGTCTTGGCAAGAAAGGAAGACGCCAGGCGATCTGCCTCGGCTCCAAGGTGCATCACGCCGAGAAGCTTCAACTTCGCTCGGGACCTCAGCAGATTCGGATTACTGGGAATATATACAACACACTTAATGACGAGGTACTCGCGAAACAATTTCATCAGGTGAATGACGATGAATATGTAGCCACTGGCCTTACCTTCCTCAAACTTGATGAGCTAGCAGAAGAGCATGCGGCACGTGCTGGATCCTTGGGGAGCGTTGTCGTACAGGGGCACGTCCAGTGCGATCCTCACGCAAGCCGCTCACAACGACCTTGGGCGACAATGACTGAGCAAGACCTGATGAAATCTGCCTATGCCCGGCCTTGGTTCGTACAAAACGCAACGCGATGGACCATTGAGCAGGAGCATGCTCACCAGCTCATGGATAATGTCCATGTCAGTACCACTCCCGACCACCGGGGTCAGATTGAGGGCAGCTTCGCTCTCCGCTCCCACCATGGCCACATTTATGACGTCTTCCGCATTCGACTCATTTATCCGCCGCGGTTCCCTTATGACGGTCAAGTACCCAAGGTCTACTTGGATAGCCACCGCAACCGTTGGGTTAGGACCATTGATGGCCACATCCAGGACGATTGGGGATTATGCTTGTTCGTCCCTGGAGATTCAGACATTGACTTTTCACAGGCAGATGCGTTTTGCAAGCTTCTTGGGGCTATTCATGAGTTTCTGATCAAGGAACGCATCTATCAGCGAGACCTTGTTCGTTGGGAGGTACTGGGAATTCCGCCGAAATGGCCTGGCGATGAGAGGCCGCATGGAGTTCAAGGCATCGCCGAAGTTGTTCGCGAGCGAGGCGGCATCGATGGCGGTGAACCCTGCACGTGTGGAAGCGGGCGTAAGTTCAAGCACTGCCACGGCCCCATACTGAAGGGGAATCATGCCAGTTGATGCTGCAGACCAACCCGAATCCAGCCTGAAGCTTGAGACGCTGCTCGCCGTGCACCAAAATGTACAGGAGCAGATACGTTTTGCTGATACGAAGGCCGGTTTTATCGCCGGCATAAACGTCTTACTGGTCGGGTTTCTGGCCCCCCATCTTGATCGCCTTGTTGGAATCGACAGTACGAGCGTTGTTGCCATTTGCGTCTCTTCCATGTTGCTGACCGCATATGGCATGGCGAGCGTTGTCTCGTTCGGCTGCGTCATTGCTTGCGTCGTGTCCCGGTTTGGGCAAGATGCCCCCCATTGTCGAATTTTTTGTGGCCATATCACAGCCACGTATGGCAAGGATCACGGAAAATACTTTGAGGATGTCCGCACGATGTCAGGCGACGACTGGCTCAGAGATGTCAGCGACCAGATCGTAGAGAATTCTTCCATCGCATCCGCCAAACATGGCCTTGTTCGATGGGCGGCGTTTTCCACAGCCGTCGCCCTTGCATGCTGGAGCGGAACCGTGATTGCACTGGCGGCCGTAGCATCGTAATTAAGCGGGCCAACTCTCACCACGGCCAGTTCACCCGTTGCTTGAACTCGTTGGTGATGGCGTCGAAATCGAACCGTTGCGGATGCCAGTCACCAAGCCACTGCTTGGTCATCTCCAGCTCCGACCGTTCTGCCGGATCGTCCAATTCCGCAATCTCGGTCTCGGACATCACGAAGGCCTGCAGGCACCGCTCATAACCGGTGATGCTGCCACAGTCCTCTGGTGGAAAAGCCCGCTCTCCACCGATCAGGTGGCGGCGACTGGTGCCCGGGAGCTGCTGCACACCCTTCAACTCGATCAGGTGCAGCCAGCTGTCGCCAAAATCATACTCGTACGCCAGCTTGAATTGGCCGCCAAAAGGCAGGTGGTCCGCCAGCTGAACCTGACATCCATTGGGGATAACCTCGTCCACATCCCACGACTCGTCGTAAGGTGAACTGGCGATTCCATCGCCTCTCTCGAACGGCTCCTTGCCCGTCCACTGGCGGAATTCGTAGAGGTTATAGTCCAGCCACCCACAGGCTCGCTGGATCGTGTCGTGCAGCTCGTGGAAGCTGCAATTCTTCCGGATCAGAAACCGCCGCCAGATGCGTGGCTCCACGCCCACAAGGGAACCTCAAGGCCGTAGTAGTAGGTCTTGGTCGGCATGGATCAGTTCCCCTCCACAGCATGCATGATCGTATCGCAGACCAACTCTTTCACAACCAACCTCCGATGATCGGCGTTCTCCGTAAGCATACGGACAGGATGCACAGGCCGGCCCGATGTAAGCTGTCCCGTCCATGAATGCCGTGGCCCCCTGGCAATTGGTGAGCGTCAGGCCGAGTGCGTGCAGGCACCCACAAGGGTGGCTGTGTGCCACCATTCTTGCTGCGGTGATGCTGATCGGTTGTGATCGGCAAGGCGACTCACCAGCCGAACATGCAACGACGGCCGATCAATCTATACAACAAACAGATCCATCCTCCACAAAACAGGGCGTTATCTCTCGCCTTCACATCGCCGGCATTGAAGATCCGCAGTAGGTCAAGGTCGCGCTGCATCAACTGCAGCAGGCCATCGCCGGCGATGATGAGCAGGCGATCGTGCGGTTCATATTCGAATAGCTGGACGGGGCGATCACTCAACATCCGACTGAGTGGGAAGTAAACCGAACATTCGAGGTCGCCTTATCCGCCTCACTTCGCCGTTCGCGAAGCCAGGATTCGAATTGCTCGCCAGGCATGGGCTTGCAAAGCAAGTATCCTTGTACATAATCGCAGTCGAGTGTCTGGATCTGCGCAAGCTGTCCTGTCGTTTCAATACCTTCAGCAACCACTGCCATGTTCAGGTTCTGCGCGAGCGTGGCAATAGCGGCCACGATGGCCGAGTAGGTCCGACAACGGTCGATATTCTGCACGAAAGAGCGGTCGATTTTCAGGATGTCGATGGGAAACCGGCGCAAGGAGGCGAGCGATGAATAGCCCGTCCCGAAGTCGTCCATCGCCACTTGGATGCCGAGTGCTCGCAGTTCTTCAAGCATGGGAATGATGCGGTTCATGTCGTGCATGATGGCGCTTTCTGTAATTTCCAGCTTCAGCACATGCGACTGGAGATGATGACGAGCAAGCGCATCGACGATGGCCGAAAGCAAACCCGGTTGTTCGCATTGGATCTTGGAGATGTTAATGCTGCACCAGAGATCCGGGTACTCCGGAAACTGCTTTCGCCATGCGGCAAGCTGCTGACAAACATGGTCAAGCATCCAGTTCCCGATTTCCACAATGATGCCCGTCTCCTCGGCAACAGGGATGAATTCATCAGGGGGGATGAGGGCGTCGCCGGTCCCGGAACGCCACCGCACCAACGCTTCCATACCCGCCAATTCACCGCTCTCGGTCACGATCACGGGTTGATAGACGACGTGAAACTCGCGATTCACCACGGCGCGGGCAAGCGCAGACTCCATTTCCAGTCGTCCGACCGCCTGTTCGTGCATTTTTCGGTCAAACACCACATGTCGGCCACGACCGGAAGACTTGGCGTGGTACATCGCCGTATCGCTGTCGCGCAATACCGTGTCGGCGCTGTCCAGTTCACCATCTGCAATCCGGATACCAATGCTCAGGCCCACCCGCACGTGATAGCCTTGCATCTCGTACGTCTCATCCAGCGAGTTGCGCAGCGATGTCGCCAAATGCTCCGCTTCACTGTCGCTCTTGATGTTGTCAAGCAGAATGGTGAATTCGTCCCCCCCCATTCGAGCCACAAGGTCTCTCGCCGATCTCGACAGCGATGACGACCTGCGATTGGCCACACATCCGCGAATGCGCTCGGCGACATTGATCAGCAACTCGTCACCGATGGCGTGGCCGAGGCTGTCGTTGATGACTTTGAAGCGGTCGAGGTCAATGAACAGAACAGCGAAGCGGTAGCTGGCCTGACACTTGGCACGTTCGACACACTGTGTCAGCACGCGGCGAAACGCACTGCGGTTCGGCAAGCCGGTGAGACTGTCCGTACGGGCCTGGGCTTCAAGTGCTTCGAGCAGCGCTTGTGTACGCAGCGCATTGCGCACGCGAGCGACAAGTTCACCAGCATCGAAGGGCTTAGTGAGGTAATCTGTCGCGCCCAGATCAAATGCCCGCACCTTCTCTGCTGCGGCCTCCGAGCCCGTGAGAAAGATAATGGGAATTTCATTGGTGATCGAATTGTTCCGCAGTAAGCGACAGACTTCGAACCCATCCATCATCGGCATGTTAACATCCAGCAGGATCAGGTCCGGTGGCTGCTCACGGGCCTGCGCAATACCTTGCTCGCCGGTGCTGGTAACGTTTACATCCACGTCCAAAGGTTTGAGGCGAACGGCCACCAGCTTGTGGATCATCGGGTCGTCGTCAATCACCAGAACTTGCTGACGCTTCATCATATTTCACTCCGGTGGTATGCGAGCCAGCCATCGCTCGTTCACATAGTTGTTTGAGCATCTGTATGGTTTCGGTGATCTGCTCCAGTTCGTCGCCTTGTCGTGCCTGTTGTTCGATTTCACGGGCGACATCACCAATCGGTCCAAAGCCGTAGCCGCCAGCCGCACCTTTCAGTTGGTGAGCCAGCGTGATCAACTGCGAGAGATTGTGCTCGTGTTGTGCCTTCTGGATGTGGTAGATGCGATCCGGAAGTTCGCCGACAAACTGTTCCAGCAGTTCGCCCATGTCTGGATCACTAGTGAAGCTGCTGAGCAACGGCACGACCGCGTCCGGCGAAGCGGGCGCATTGCCTGCGGGCGCGGAACCGGCAACCCGTGTCTCGTTCTGATTGGCAGGTTCATCCTTCGAGCCCGCGGCGCAGTAGCGTCCGACGATCTCCAACAGCTTCTCACGATCGATCGGCTTAGTCGCATAGTCGTCGCAGCCGGCGCTGATGCACCGTTCTCGGTCGCCGGGCATCGCGTGCGCGGTAAGGGCCACGATGGGCTCGGCATAGCCCGTTGCGCGCAATCGGCGCGTGGCGGAATAACCGTCCATCTCCGGCATCTGCATATCCATCAGGACCAGGTGAAATGGCTTCTGTTGCTGTTGCGCTGACTCGACGGCAGCGATCGCAACCTTGCCATTTTCAGCGAGCGTGACGGTGTAGCCCGCCTTGCGGAGAATGTGCCTGATCAGTCGTTGGTTGTCCGGCCCGTCCTCAGCCAATAGAACACGTCCGCCGACGGCGTCGGACACCATGTTCAATACCGCCACGTGATCACTCGTAGGGCCCGCGTCTTCTCCGATTTCCGTCATCCCGGTGAGCAGGCGCACCTTGTCCAGCGGTCCCGTATCGACGGTGATGGTAAACGTACTGCCCTCGTGAAGAGCGCTGCGGACGGTGATGTCGCCGCCGAGCATCTGCGCCAGGTGGCGCGAAATCGCCAGGCCCAATCCCGTACCGCCGAACCGCCGGGTCATGGTTTCGTCGGCTTGAAAAAAGGCGTCGAAGAGGTGGGCCTGCTGTTGCTCGGTCATGCCGATGCCCGTATCACTGATTTCGCACACGAGTTTCTGGTCATTCTGATGAAGGCGAAGCGTCATCCGGATTGTGCCGCGCGTTGTAAACTTGATTGCGTTGCCCAGCAGGTTCACGAAAATCTGTCGCAGGCGGGTTGGATCGGTGTGAATGGTTTCAGGAATCGCACCCTCATAGTTGATATGAAACGTATGCCCGGCTTCACCGGCACGCCTGCGCATCAGCGATGCCACATCGGCGACCAGTTGCACCAGAGACGTGGGGATGCACTCCGTCGTCATCTTTCCCGCTTCGATCTTGGAAATATCCAGAATATCGTTAATGATTGAGAGCAGGTGTTGCCCGTTTCGGCGGATAACCTGGATACTGTCCAGGCGTTCGCTCGCCGACTGGTCCGGGTCCATCAACATGTCGCCGTAACCGAGGATCGCCGTCATCGGCGTGCGGATCTCGTGACTCATGTTGGCGAGAAATGCGGTTTTGGCTTCGTTGGAAGCCTCAGCTCGAGCTTTCGCCTTCTCCAGTTCAGCGGTCCGCTCCAAAACGCGTTGCTCCAACTCGTTCTTGCTCTGCTCCAACTGTCGATCCCGCATTTCAATCTGCCCCAGCATGCCATTGAATGCATCAGTGAGCGCGCCGAGTTCGTCGTCCGTCTGCTTTCGAGCGCGGAGCGTGTAGTCACGTTCAGTTGAAATTCGATGCGCCGTGTGCACCAGGCTACGCAACGGCGCGGACAGCAGCCGACGAAGCTTCATCGCCAGTACCAGTGACACCGCCATCGCCACCAGACCCACGCCGATCGCCAGAACGATCTGCCACCGCAGACGTGCGTATGTGGGTTGCAGGTCATACCAAAGCACCAGCGTTCCGAGCGTTTCTCCGTCCTGCACAATCAAATGACGCAGCACGAGCAACGAGTCCGCTCGTCCGAGGTCCGTATCGGCGCTCGGCAGCGCGCCGGTGCTCGCCTGTTCCGATCGGTACTGGGCGAAGGTCTGGCCCTCGCTGTCAATGATGTCGGCTGCAACCATGTCCGGCACTGCGGTCAGTGCAGCCAGCGTTTCTTCGCCTGCGCTCGGATCGTCAAACCGCAGCGCCGCAACGCAGTAGCTGCTGATCATCTGCCCGTGTGTCGCCAGCGCCTGTTCCGCCGTCTGCCGGACAGCCATCAACTGTAGCACGATCATCGTCCCACACACCAGCAGTACTGCGGTCGCGCTGGTCGCGGCCGCAAGCAACAGTAGTTTGTTGCCAAAAGAACGTGTCAATCGCGAAAACATGTGACCCTCTTTCATCATCATGGCTCGTGAACCCGGGCAAGTGACAACAACCGTGAACTGACACGAACCGGCGATTCACGGATGCGCTCCGCGTTGGCGTGAAAGACAATGCGGTGACGTTCCAGTTCGAAACCCAGCATGACCCCGGCGGACATGAACACGGGTCCGTCGCCCACGGTCAGCACCGGTGCGTCACCGATCGCCGACAACAGTTCCGCGGCACGGTCCAACTGCTCGGACGGCAGCAGCAAAAGGTGGGCCTGCCTCATCGCCGCACGCGCTTCGTGACGTGCCCGCGCAAACTGATCGTGGCTGTTATAGTCACGTCGTTCAGGCCAACTCACACGATGCACAACCACCGATCGGTCGGCCACTTTCAATCGTCGAACCATTTGATCTAGCACGCGGGCAAGCGGATCAGGCTCGACAATGACGATCACCAAAGGTGATTCGTCGTCGGCGAATGCCTGCTCAGGCCAACGGGCAAAGCGCAAAAAGTTCACCAGGTAGCCGGCCTTAACCTGGGCCGCCTTGTTTTCATCGATCGACTGCCCCATTACAGAGCTCGGTCGGGCAATGAACACCATCACCAGGATCATCGCCATCGCGATCGTGTTTTGGGTAAATCGAGCCATGACAGCGGAATCCCTGGAAAGCATACGGGTACTCAAAAACGCATCGTTGCCTGCATATAGAAGCTGCGTGGCACTTGCGCCTCGCCGCCCTGAAGGAAGGGCTCGACAAATTCCGTGTGCCGCGACTGCAACAGGTTCTGTCCCCAGACGGAGAACTCGAAGTTCTGCGTGACATGCCACGTCACGCCCAGATCCCATCGCAGGTAGGACGCGATATCCAGGTCATCGATACGGTCAGTCCAATACAAGGCCGTGTTCAACTCAACATCGTCGGTAACATCGAGAAAAGACCGCAAATGCCCCTGGTGGCGCGGCGATGGCGAGATGGCGAAGGGATCTTCGCTGCGAGCGCGCAAATAGGTGTAGCCGAAGTCGAGCCGCCAGTTGGCCGCCGGCCGCCAGGTTGTCGTGGTTTCGACACCGTAGGTCGTCGCCGTCCCACCATTGGCCCACTGGAAAGACTCCCAGTCAACGGTGATCATATTCCGATAGCGGTTAAGGAAGACGGCCGTGTCGATGGCAACTTGGTCTGTCAGTTTGACTCGGTAGCCCGCTTCATAGGCCACCATGGACACCGATTCAAGATCAGGATTACTGCGAAACAGCATGCGATCATTCGGCGGCGGGAAAGGAAAGTAGCCGACGACTGTTGTCGTATCAGTGTTGTATCGCGAGGGCACCTGCACAGCCCGGGAAACAGAGGCCCATACCGTCTGGCGTTCCGTCGGGGTGAGGGCAATGCGGAGACTCGGTTGATACTCGAACCCGGTATAGCTGTTGTGTTCGAATTTGGAGCCAACCATCACGGACAACCAGTCCGGCACAAGTGTCACCGTATCCTGAATGAATGCACTGGCCGTATGTATGTCCCGGCGAGTCGGGTCCACGATCATGGTGTCGGTACTGCGGATATTGTCTGTCACGTACCGGTACCCGAGGCCCCAGACCACTTCGTGCCTGTCAAGCGGTCTGAAGTGGTGGCGAAAATCCAGATCCGTAGTGTGATGCTGGTTGCGGAAGCCGGTGTTGGCGACATCGTCGTTGTAGTTGTAATACGCCTGCAAGCTCCAGCCGTGGTGCGGGTCGATATCCTGACTGATCCTGCCGAGCAGCGAGCTTCCCGTCGTGCGACCGGGGCCGGTGATGGTCGCCAGGGCGAAAGGCAGTCCGTCGGGGTCGGCGACTTGCGTTCTCTGGTTGATGCGATTAGAGCCGTGGGCGTCGGCTTGAAGTGTGAATAATACCCCTTCGTCGCCCTGACGATCGAGGCGGAAGCCGCCATGCGTCATGTCCCACGCGTCGGGGAAGTCGCCACCCTCGGCCTCGCGGAACGGTTCGACATTGCGATAACTGCTCCATACGCGGTAGTGGGTATCGTCGTCGATTTCGCCACCGTACCGACTGGAAACGATGCTGTTGTACCGGGAACCAGTCACACCGCTGAGGTAAAGCCCCTGCGTTTCGCTGGCTGGCCGCGTGGTCACGTTGATCACGCCGTTAACGGCGTTCGCACCCCAGAGTGTGGCGCCGGGCCCGCGAACAATCTCAATCCGATCGATATCCTCCAGCAACACATGCTGCTTGTGCCAGAGCACGCCGGAAAAGTACGGGTCGTAGACCGTTCGGCCATCAATCATGACCAGCAGGTGATTGGCATAGCGACTGTGAAATCCGCGGGCGCTGACAGCCCAACTGTTGGAACTGGTCTGCGACACGGTCAGCCCCGGAACCATCCGCAATGCTTCAGGCAGCGACTGGTGGCCTGACCTGCGGATCTCCTCCGCCGTGAGCACGTACATCGCCGACGGCGTGGTGAACCAGTCCATTTCCTTGCCCGCGACGGACGTGACACGAATGGACATCAATTCTTCCAGACTCAGCCCGGCGAACGTTATATCGTCGTCGAAGTCATCAAACTCATCAGCCGTGTCAGCAACCACGTGGGCGGCGAATACGACAAACAGCAAAACGGCCGAAACTGCTGACCGTCCAACATACGTTCGCATCAAGGGTTTTAAATGCCACACAGCCGGCCCCTATCAGGTGGTGATCGACCGCGGGAACAACTCAAACTGATGAGCGACCCTGCGTTTTGTATCGACTAGGAAAAGTATCGGCGGACCATGCGGTCCTATTAACCTGATTCAGGGCCAGGTGGGGAAATACCCTAGTCTTCGCCGATGGCAAAAAAGGAACCATGAAATCATATTGAACAATGAAGGGCCGTAGCCTTCACCCATCTGCGATAGGCTGCTCGGAAAGAGCTCATGGCGTGACACGTTCCGGTCGGCGATTCTGACCCGATTTCAGGTCAGCCATGTCGTCCGGCTGGGTGGCAAAAACATCTACCTCTTAGAACATGGCAGCGAAATCAGTCAGGCAGAATACCGCCGCCTGATCGCCCCGAGTGGTTGGCCGGACACCGTCAGCCTCCAGACGATGCCGTCATTGGTCACTAGCCGTCGGCCAGTCGGACGATAACCGAACAGCTGGTCGCATACTGGAAGTTCGCCACCACCTAATGATTGCTCTACTCATGTGCGTTTGCGTCCTGCACCACTTCCACCGGGCCGTGATCGTGACAGCATGCTCGTGCGGATGAACGGTTCTCCCTCACTCTGCGTTAAAACAAAGACGGCAGGTCGAAATTCACTCGCCCATACATCTGACGTCGGCTGGTGTGCGCCAACCGGTTTCGGTTTCAGGTTTCCTCATCCTGCTCGGCCGACCCCTCGCCTCGCAACCGCGCCTCCACGCCACCACCCTGCGGTGCGAGTTCGTAAACCCGATCGGCGTAGTGCTCGAATGAGTCGGCATCGTGGTGCGAGATCATCAACACCTGGAAGCCCAATGCCTCGCCGGCGTCGTGCACGATCTTCACCAGCCGGGGCACGAGATCCGGTCGCAGCCAGCAGTCCTGCCCACCCAGCACCAGGAAGCGGCGGTGTCGAATTGCATCCAGCGTGGTGAGGGCGACCATCCGCAGGCCGGCCTCACCCGCCGGCGGCTTGAGCTGATCAACCCGCGCGAAAGACCGGCTTCCGCCACGGGCTGCTGTGACACACTGGATTATCCGCGCCGTCGCACGAGCAGCAGCAGCCCGCCGAGGCTGGCCAGTCCCAAGCTGCCCGGCTCGGGCACGACATTGACATTCGTCAGCCAGACTTCGCCATCCTCGACGAGCAGGTCGCCGTAGCTGGCCACGCCGCTGACCTCGCCGAGAGCGGGGGTTCCGGAGACGACACCGTTGTAGGTCATCAGCAAGAGGTCCGAGCCTTCCTGCCACGAGCCACCGCCGAGCGTTACCTCCGGATTCAAGACCAGATCAAACGTGTTCAACGTCAGGCCATCTTCGCCGAGCACGGTAATGAAGGGGAGTTGCTCGCCGTCGAACATGTCATCCACCAGGGTCAATTGCAGTGTTGGACGACCATCTTCCGAAACGTTGACGGTGAACGAGCTCGCGGTGAGCCGACTTTGTCCCAGGTTCAGAAGACCACGACCTGAAAGCCGAAGATCCGAGCCGACCGTAATGGAGTCGCTCAGATTAATCACACCATCTGCTTCCGCGGAAAGGAGACTGTTGAATTCACCGCCGGAAATATTGATGACACCTTCATCGCGGGCCCAGATGCTCATGTCGAAACTGCCACCGGAGATATTGGCTGTGCCGGTGTTATCCACGAACAAGCCGGAACCGGCACTGGTAAACGTGCCACCGACGATGTGCATGGTCGCGTCATGCATTACCCGCAGATCGTCGACAATCACATCGTCGGAAAGCGTGGCCTGGGCCGGCCCGTCACGGGCTTCGAGGCGGTTGATCGTTCCGCCTGAGAATGTGGCTTCGGCATTGTGCTGGACACGGACCGTGCCGTTCAGCGTACCGCCGGTGACGTTCCCGATCGAGTTGTCTTGCATGGACACCCGCTGCTGAAAGATTCCGCCTGAGATATTGAGGTTGCTCGAGTCCTGACTGCGAACCTGATCTGTGAAAGTTCCGCCTGAGATGTTGAATGTGGAACTATCGTGTAATGCGTAGATGCCGTCACCCCCATAGGTGCCCGCCTCGATGTTCACCGTGCCGCCGAATTCGGCGCGAACGCCTTGCGCGACGATGTCCTGACCGCTTGCAGTAAGGACACCGCCACTGGCGAAGCCTCGGATGCGGTCTTCAAATGTTCCGGCATGAACATGGATGTGGGTCCGGTTCGCGGTAACGCGGCCCTCGAATGTGCCGCCGAGGATGGTGATTTGAGAGTCGTCACGCGCTGAGACCGACCCTTCGTAGGTTCCGCCATCAAGCGTGGCTGAACTGCTGTCGTTCGTGTCGAGCGTATTGGTCGTGGCGCCGCTTTGGAACTCCAGAAGGCTGGTACCCCACACATTCAGCGCGTCGATCCACGCGCCGTCCAGCACGTTCAGGGTGGTCGGGTCATCACTGTCGCTGTCTCTCACATCCACATTCCAGCGATCATTCTCCGCGCCGTCGCTGAAGTCGTGTTCGCCACCATCCTCAAACGTAACATCATTTGCATGAAGGGGCATCGGCATCGCGGCCAGAAGCAGGCCCATCGCTGCCATGCTTGTGACAATCCCTTTCGATCCATTTCCCAAGGTACTTATCATGTGGTCCTCCGTTCCAGAACATGAACGAACGTATAAATATGGACTTCTTCGTAGATGCAAAGAACTTGCAACAATCGCGCCAACCGCCGGGAAGACGCGCCGACTTTCCGTCAGTCGCGCGGGTGCAGCAGCGTTTCGCGTGACGGCGCCAGCACAGGTGGCACGCCTCGGATGTCGATGTGCACATCGCCGAAGTGCAGCGATGACGTGGACGGCCGCTCTAGCCGAAGCACCCACGCTTCTCCTCGGCTCGGCGCGGGGCCGGGGTATTCCACCGCAAATTGCTGCACGGCCACCGCGTCGTCCGCGTGGTAGATCTCCTTGCCCTCGGGGTTGATCAACGTGGCCTTCACCGCTTCTCGTGAACCCTCGCCTGACACTTCAACGGTGAACTCGGCCGTGCCGCGCGGGATCCACAGGTAGAACTCGCCCTCAGGCCGTTTCAGATTGAGACGATCGTCGCCCAACGCCAGGTTGGCCAGGTGGCTGCTGTGCGTCAGCGCGAGCGTGTGCCGAACCCGGTCGGGCTGCACGCGGTAGATGCCTGTCGTATTGGCGACAAATTCGAGTTGGATCTGCGTGTCGATGGGTACCTCTGCTTCGGACACCACGTCGTCCGTGGGGTCAAGGACTTGCAGTTGCAGAGGCGGGGCTTGCCCTCCGCCAAGCCGAGCATGATCCAGGCCCAGGACCACGGTCTCACCTTCACGGGCATACACCACGAACTGCGACTGACGACCGCGAATGCGTGCTCCATCAAGGGCTTCCGCTTCCGTCCAGCCTTCGCTTTCCTCCACTGGATGCAGGTCCAGATCATCGAGGCTCAGGCGCGGCACATCCACCCACTCGCCCGTGCCGGTCCATTCGTCGATCAGTTCCTGCGTGAGTTCCACGGTCTGCTTACGTTCATCCGCCGTCAAGTGCAGCGTGCCGGTGATATCTTCCAACGGTAGCCCGCCCGCAAAATCCGTGTAGCCGATCGGCGTGCGGTTCAACGGATCGTTAAGCAGCAGGTTTTCAAACGTGACGCCTCCGACCGGATCGGTCGCGCCGGCGCTGCTGTGGAACATGATCGGTCGGCGGTCTTCGTGATCCAGCGCCGGGTTGATCACTTGCGTGTTCACGAGGTGAACGGTCGGTTGCGAGGCGGATTTTTCAATGGCAATCCCGCGAGCCCGGCTGTTTTCAAAAACGCAGTCCACCACCTCGATCACGCCCGCGAGGTGGCGCTGGGCGGCGGAGTCGGTCCGCACACGCAGCCCCTCTCGGTCGCCTTCCGAGCGGCAGTTTTCCAGCCGGATCGACACCGGCTCGGTCATGTAGGGCAGCCAGATCATGTAACCGCCGCCCGCGTTGTTCCGCGTGAGACAGTTACGCATCACGACGTCCTGGAGGACCTGGTCGTCGCGGAACGGTTCGAAATCGATGCCGGCCTGCGGCGGCGTGCCGCGTGTGTTTTCCAGAATCGTGTCTTCAATCAACAGACCCCGCACGCTGATCACGCTGATGCCCTGGCGGTGGTTGTCACGGCAGGTGACTTCCCGGATCACGATGTTCTGGCTATACAGCGGCCTGTCTTCGGTGCTCGGCGTGCCGTGCCAGCCCGATATGCCAAGATAGATGCCGTCGCCGCCGCTGGATTCTACCGTCACGCCTTCGATGACGATGTCCCGTGTGCTGTACAGCCCGATGCCATGACGCCAACTGCTGCGTTCGTATGCATCGCTTTGATAGTCCTGCTTGCGCATGCGGAATGTAGCGCCGTGGCCGATCAGCTTGAGGTTTTCGGTTTCCACAGCGGCAAACAGAAAGTCGTATCGGCCGTGAAATTTCCCCGCCATCGCTTCCACCACCACGCCGTCTTCGAACGTCACCGTCTGGTTGCTCGCCAGATGAATCGTCTCGCGCACAATCCATGGGGCCCCCATATCCGGCACGATGACATGACGGGCGCCGGAATGGATCGCGGCCTGCAACGCATCGGTCGCGTCGTTCTCATCAAACCCCCACCACGCCGCGTCGGCGGTATCAATTTCGCCCGTTTCCAGTTGCTGAATCTTCTCTTGATTCTCGCCAGTCTCCGCCTGTGCCATAAAGGGCGTCAGACCCGATGCAAGTAAGCTGAGAATCATGACACGTTGCCAGAATCGGTAGTTCATGCGTTTCCTCATTGCGTTCGTTTCCACATTACGTTCCACGGCGAATTAACTCACAAGTTGATAGATGGATTTATTACCGTCAGTTCCACTCCAAAGGATGGTCATTCTGCCCATACCACAACGCCGGATCCTCCCATACATCGGGCACCCGACCCGGGTGCGTCCCCGCATGCCCGTCAAGAAAGACCATGTTGACGCGAGATCGGCCGCCGTGCCGGTAGCCGACATATCCTTCGATCAGGTCGGGCCGAATACGATGCTCAGCACTGGTTGCTTGCGGGCCGCCACCGTCCATAAACCAGGCGGTATCGCTGGCACGCGGGTAGTCAGACACGCGGCGAATGGTTCCATTCGTGCCACGGGGAACAGCCCAGCGCCCGCCGGTTGCCGCGTTCCCCGCATAACTGAGAAACCCGTTGCGCTCAAAGCGAAGCGTATCGTCGTCCTCCGGACATACAACGACCTGAAAGCTCGGAGCCTCGTATTGGTCAGGAGCAGGCGTCGTGCCGATCCTCGGCGTTCCGAGGGCGCGAGTGAAATCGCGATTGATGTACCAGTGGTGCGTATCCCCCGGTGTGCCCGGACCTCTTTCGATCGTCGGCAGATAATCATTGGAATCGAGGTGATACTGCGTCCCCGCGAGGCCGAACTGCCGCAGGTTATTGACGCAGGCGATGCTGCGCGCCGCCTCCCTTGCCGATTGCAGCGCCGGCAGCAGAATCGCGACAAGCAATGCAATAATAGATATTACCACCAGTAACTCGATGAGCGTGAAAGCTTTACGATCTGACATCGAAGACTCTCTTTCAAATGAATGAACGGTGACCATGGCACATGACTCCTTCATTGCGTTTACGAGGCAGCATCAACCATACTGTCACGAACAATTAAACGAGTCGGGACGTGTGACACCCGATCTCCCACGCCGGGATCTTCCAGCATCTCGATAAGCATCTCGGCGATCCGTCGACCACGCAGTTGGCGCTCCGGATCAATCGTCGTCAGAAACGGTGCGTCGGTCGGGAAGTTCGGGTTTTCTTCCAGATTGCCGAACCCCGCCAAAGCAATGTCGCGCCCCGGCTCCACGCCCGCACGTCGCAAGGCATCAGCCACGCCGAACGCCACCTGATCGGTCGCCGCCACAATGGCGGTGCACTCGGTCAGCCGATCAAGTTCCTGCTCGGCCGCCCAGCGAGCTTCCGAGGTTTCCGACATCGCGCCCGCCATGCGCGGGCGGTAAAACAGCGCGCGCTCTTCCGGCAATTCGATTGATACTTCCGCTAGGGACGCCTTGAGCGCAAGAAAACGTCGCCGCATGACCAGCGAGTCCTCCTGCAAGGCCGGGCCGACGTAGGCGATGCGCTGGTGCCCCCTGTTGTATAGCTCCGCCGCCAGAGCCGTGTAACCGGGTCGATCATCACGGCGGACGACACAGACACGGCCCGCCCGCTTCTGGATGCCTTCCGTTTCGGTGGTGACCACCGGCACGTTGCGGTCACGAATCTCCTTGAGCGTGCGGTCCCCCAGCATGCCCGAGCTGATAAAGAACCCGTCGATCCGCCGGCTTTGCAAAACCTTCAACACCGGATCTTCACCGCGCTCATCCCATTCAATCGGGAGCAGTGTCGACTGGTAGCCGCGCTTCATGCTGACGCGCAACATCTCCGTCAGCACCGGCGCGAAGAACGGCGTGCCCAAGTCTGTCTCCGGCCGGCCCAACAGCACACCAATACAGAAGCTTTTCCCACTGGCAAACGAACGGGCGAGATGGTTCGGAACATACCCAAGCTGCCGAGCTGCATCCAGCACCTGCTGGCGCACCGAATCACGCACTTTGTATTGCGGATCATTCCGCAACGCGCGAGCAACCGTCGTCGGGCTCTTACCCGTCAACTGACTGATCTGTTCCAATTTCGAACTCATCTGTGACTCCGATCCGGGCCGATTCGCAAGAATCCATGGACTCGAACTACAGGTAATTTCCGTTGTATAAAGTCATGCCGCGCCTTGCCTGATCTCGCCCCACACAAAATGACAGCACTGTCATTCTTCGCGAGCTTACACCAATTCCCCTCACCCCGTCAATCATTTTCACGGCCAGATCCAATAATTTGTCATACAACTAGGGTCGTGATATGCCCTCCGCCCGCACGACCGGTACCGCCCCGACGAAACACCGAGCCTCCCCGTAAAGGTTACGAGCCATCGTGTCGCCCAAGTCATTCGCCGGCAGATTCTCCACGGCGAATGTGGCGTCGGACAGCAGTTTCAATGCGACAGATGAGCAGATCGCGCAGATTGTGGTCAACGCCTACCACCATGCGGCGAATTCCCAACGCCCTGCTGAAGAAACCGATCACGGCAGAGGAAGTGGTTGATTCGCGGATGATCTGCGATCCGCTTCGCCTGTTTGAAATCGTCATAGCCCACCCCGCAGCGCACGGTGAGCTTGCAGCAGTTCAGCCGTTCAATGGTTCGCCGGGAGAGCCCCAGGTTGTGATAGAGCATGATCGCGTCAGCGTCTTCGATGCGGTCGACCAACTGCGCTTCGCTGGTCGCATTGAAGGCTTCGACCTCAGCAAGATCCGCCAGCACCTCGCGCTCGGGCGCAAGCTGGTCATGGATGAAGTCGATGCACCACGCGGGCTGGACGTTGGTTCATCGAAACATTCCTTATCCGGTCAGGAGGCGAAGCGACGGATTGTCAGTTTGGCATCCATTTGGCCGCATGTTTCAGACGACGCTTCATTGAATCCGTGCAGACTGCGATTGAAGTGGGCGATTTGATAAGCGGTAGGAAGGGCCGGCAGTGTTCATCCGCAAGCTCGACCTCGCGGACCTGGCGGCAATCTACGACGACTAGGTGGCCTCCCGCCTCGGCCAGCTGGAACACCACCGCCTCCATCGACTGGGCGGCAATCATTCTGGTGTAGACGTCGACTTTGGGGTTCCCTGTGCTGCCCGGCTCAAAGTTTCACCTGAGCGTCGCGTATAGAACGGGGAGTAGCACCAGTACGCCTGGTGCTCCGGCCAGACGTCGCCGACCCGCCGATCGAACAGTCGCCCATCCGCGTCGCGGCCGGCGGTGAGGGTGGGCCCCAACCCTTGCAGGCGGGCCGCGTTTGCCACGTTCGGCAATGTGATCTGGTCCAGGTTGATCTGGCTGACCTGCTCGGCGAATTGGATCATCGTTTTGCATCCACTTCGGCCGACCATAATCAGCGCCAGCATCGCGGTCGGGCGAACGGGGATCGCGACCACGAGATCACCCTGCATCGCGGCGATGTGCAGGTTCAGCCCCGCCTCGGGCACGATCGCCAGGTAGCAACTCGGAAAGCCAACCAGCACGGGGCCCGACACGGCAAGGCCCGGCGGCGGACGTGTCGCCGGGTCAGCGTATGTCAGGTTCGCCGCTTTGTTGTTGAAGTGTGGGCTCGCCGGCCGATCGGGATTGGTACTCGGTGGTGCCGGCATCATTGGACACGCAGGCGCGGCCAGCGGCTGACCTTCACCGTCCGCGAGGTCCGGCGTCAACTCGTCGAGCGTGGCCAGGTTGAACAGCAGATCGTTGCCGCCAGCGGTTTGGCCGTACGAAAGGATCGCGCGATGTTCGTGTTGATGTGCCCATCGCTCGAAGCCCGCAGCGTAATCGCTCGCGGCGTGCACGTCTGAAGTCCAGTAAGGCGTACGCACCAGCGCCGTCTGCCGACCACCGTCCGGCGCGACATAGGTCAACCGTACCGGCGTGTCCTGCTGCTTCCAGATAAACGAGCCGGACTGCGTGGCCAACGAATACTCCGGCGTCTGGTAGGTCGTTCGTTCCACCTCCGCCAGATTACGCCGCCAGACGGAGTAGGCCTGTTCAGTCATCGCAACCTCGCGCACCGCGGGCGGACATTGATAATCTTCCAGCCCCAGCGCTTCGAGGAACGACGGTTGACGCCTCTCGAACGCCGCGTCTAAAAACGGGGCGACTTGCCCCCGGCCAGCAACGTCCCATTCGTAATGTCGGGACCACGTGCCGGCCAGCGTCCCCGACGTCGGGTGGTAGTGCTCTGCCATGTCCAGATACAGTTCGTCCAGCAGCAGCGTGGCGTCCTGCCGAGCATCCGCGTCGGGAGCGTAATGCCATGCCCAGTGCAGAGCTTCCAGTTGGGGCACGAGGTAGGTCGGGCTGTTGTACTCGGCAACGCCGTAAAGCTGCACATACTGACGGGCCAGTGCCAGGTGCTCGCGAGCGGTGGCCAGATGCTCCGCGTGCTCCAGGGCGCGTGCGATCATCAATCGCCCTGCCATGTTGAGAAACCAGATGTTGCACTGCCACCACCTCGGCTTCGGCGCTCCGGGACCGCCCCCGCTTTTGTGCCGGTAATGATTGTCGTAGCCGACCAGACACTCCGGAAGCACCTGATCCCACAAGGCTCGGCGATTGTCGTCCGTCAAATGCCGGTCATGCTCCATCGCGACGTAGCCCAGCGACGGCCCGCAGAAGCTCAGCGCATTGAGATCGGTCGGCTCGCTGTGCTCGGGGTAGAACGCAAAGTTCCCGCGATTGCCAGCCGTTTGTGGAGAGCGGCGGTCCTGCATCGCCATGATTCGAGCGAGCAACGCATTGCCGTGCACGGCGTCCCCCGATGCGAATGCATGGGTCAATTCCGCGGCCATTTGGTTGATCGTCGGCATCGTCCGTCACCATACCAGATCAAGTTCTAACCTGACGGGCAGAGTTCACGATCACAGGCAGCGAATCAGGAGCGCAGCCCCTGTAAGAGGTTTGTTGGATGTCTAGCTTAGCTGTGAATATATTCATACCTCGGTCATCCCTTGCTGCATCGCCGTCGGGCGCAGGCGCGTCGCCACCGCACGCTCGTTGGCGGCTTCCGCGATGACCTGTGCGTTCAGCCCCGCTTCGCCAAGCGGCAGGTCCGGCGGACAGGTTCCACTTTCCAAATAACTTGCAAGATCATCCACCAGTCGGCCGATCGCGATGCTGTGGTTTGGATATTCCGCCGCCACCTGCTCGTCACCTGCGTCATCGTAGAGCGTTGCTTTGTAAGTACTGTCGGCATAAGCTTGCATCGACGGCGAGTCCATCGTCAGGCTGATCACGCCTTCAGTGCCCACCACTGTCAACAGATCCTGGCGCGGCCGCGGCTTGATGCCCGCGGCATAGCCCAGGCTCGCGTTGATGGTCACCAATGTGCCGATGTCCAGCCGACCGAGAATCGCAATGTGCGGCGCGAGCAGTCGCTCTTCTTCGCCCAGCCAGGCGCCCATCGCCTCCATGCTCGCCCATTGCCCGCTGCCGCAAAGATGATGAACGAGATCGATCTTGTGAATGCCGCAATCCAGGCCGCCCGCACGATCCATCAGTCGGGCCCGCCGCTCGGCCATGCAACCGGTCCGCTTGTGACCGTCCCAGAAGTCCTGCACATGAATCGCTTCGACGCGGCCGATTCGGCCATCGCCGATCCACTGGCGAATCCGCTGGTGGTGACGGTGGTAGCGCGTTTCAAAATTCACCACCAGGTGGCGGCCCGCCCGCTCCGCGGCCTCGATCATCGTTCGACATTCGTCGGCCGTGGGCGCCATCGGCTTTTCGCAAACCACATGCAGACCCGCCGCCAGCGCTGCCAGCACCTGCTCGAGGTGCGCTTCCTGCAAGGTCGCGATATAGACCGCATCGACCCGCTGCTCGACGAGCATTTGCTTGTAGTCCGTATAGACGGCACATCCCAGCGCCTTCGCGGACTCAAGATTCTCCGCATGCAGGTCTGCCACCGCACAGAGCTTCACATGCCCGGCATGCTTAAGCAGGCCGGGCATGACGGCGTTGCGTCCATGCTGGCCGCAACCGATCAGGGCAAATCGCAACATTGATTCATACTCCTCATGATGCTGCTGATAGTAGCGGCCAACCGCGTTCTTCTGCGAGGTGACGGGTCGCCGCACCGCCCCCCATGCCGGCGAAGCCCGGCGCACTGGGGTATGTCAGCGATGCATCATTGCCGCTATAGAACGCATCGCCGAGCAAGTGCACCTGCTGAGGATAGCCTACCACATGCGTAGGCGGATCATACTCACAGTACCGTGAAACTCCTCGCGGGAGAGGGCGACCATCCGATGCAGGCGGAACCTGGTCCGAAGCTCCAGTAACTCAGCCCTCGTCTCATACGCCTGCGGGTGTGAAGGCGCGCTTCGCGAAAGTTCCCGATGCCGTGATCGTCTTGGCTCGTGCTTCGGGGCGGGGCTGATCCATGCGGCTGAATGCTTCGCATGCGGCCAGGTGTGGTTCCAGCGCAGAGACCTGTCCAGTTATTCGAGCGTTCCACCCAGCGATCACCAAATGACGACGTCCTACAAAATTTTGACCAGTCATTGACAGGGCGGAATATCCGGATATTCTGGGGTTGACGATTTTGGTCAATCGCGGATGTTTTGGGATCTGGCCCATAACGGCCCCATGAGACTAAGCTGTGAAAACAACGGCAGTTATTCAGGATCTCGCTGAGCGGCTTAAGTCGCGTGAGTGGCCACAAGGCTCGATGCTGCCGCCGAGAGCGGTCTTATCGGCGCATTATGATGTTTCGCCTGCGACTATCAGTAATGCCATCGCCACGCTGAAGGGGCGACGGCTGTTAAAGTCCGTGCCGGGCAAAGGCGTGTTTGTTACCGTGCCCTCCGCCGACGGTAAGGGAGCGGCAGCGAAGATGCCCGTGATCGCCCTGGCAGGTGTTTACCTCCCCGAGGGGGAGCAGTTAAGAACGCTCAACCACGCCAGCATCGATCGCATTCCGATCATCAGCGAGCTTTATGCTGCCTCCCGCGTCATGGGCTCCCCCTTGGTGATGCTGCCAAATTCTGATGACCACGTTGATGTCGATCTTCTGAGCAGCTTGGGAGTCGATGGATTGATTCTCCTCGGGGGCTACCCGAGAGAAGAACTGTTGAAGCTTGTTCAGACCGATATTCCAGCGGTGCTTGGCAACGACCCGCGCGAACCGTTGCCCCTGAGCTTTGTGGACTATGACAACGAAGGTTCCATGCGCGAAACGGTGGAGCGATTCGTTTCATTGGGTCATGAACGCATTGGCTACATTGGCCTGGAAACGAGCGTTAAAGGCTACATCGACCACCTCAGGACGTGCTTCGTTCAGAACCTGTTGGAAAAGGGTATTTGCTTCAACTTCCATGATTACTGGTGTGTCGGGTCATATGCACGTGCCTTCAGGTGCGGTCCGGATCAACTGGCGGCGATCGGCGAAGAGCTTGTGGGGAAACTGTTTGATCGAGAAGAGCCGCCCACCGCGGTTTACTGCGCGCAGCAGCAATTACTGGCCGGTGTGAAGACAGGCTTGGCGAAGCGGGGTTTGCGTGTGCCAGACGATGTCTCGCTGATGACCTGCTACGACTTTTGTGATGAAAGCGATGTTAGCGGTCTGGTCCACCCTCGGCAGGAGTTGAGCCAAGGACTGTTGGAAACGCTTCTCAAGAAGATTGACGATCCGTCATATTTCTCCCAGCGAAAACTGCAACTGCCATTCCTTGATCGGGGAACGATCAAAAAGCTGGGTTGATGCGACATGATCTAGAGTGTCGCCCTTTTACATGCATTTCAAAATATCAGCAAAGGAAGGAATAATCATGACATACGTATCACAGAGAAATTCCCCGAGGGCCCGGCCGGGGCACCTCGGCTGGTATGGTGTCGGGTTTACATTAATTGAACTTCTTGTGGTCATATCGATTATCGCGATTCTTATAGCAATATTGCTCCCGGCCCTGCAGGGGGCGCGGGCGCAGGCGCGCACCATCGCGTGCCTCTCGGGGGAGAGGCAAATGGGGCTGGCGCTTCACATGTACCTGGGTGACAACAATGACTACTTCCCGCTGAAGAATTTTTCCGGCAGCTCCCAGTGGTTCCGTGTGTTGCATCGTCACTACATGGACGTCCCGCTCAATGTGATCTTCAATTGCCCGTCCGGGGAACTACAGTGGCCCTCAATCGGAGTGCACACCATCGGCTACGGCTACAACCAGGTGAACAACGTGGGGCCGCCCGGACTGCCCGGCTCACGACTGCCGGACCTGCATGAGCCTTCACGAACGGTGACGATCGGCGACAGTTGGGGCCTGACAACGTCGCAAGTTTTTGTTGCGTCCGGCCCCCAAGAGCGATTCGAGATTCGCCACTCTCTCTCCGGTGCCCGTCGCCTCAACGGTCGGCATCCAGCGGAGACCGCCAATGTGCTCTTCGCCGATGGCCATGCCCAGACGAGAAACGCACATGAGACCACCATTGACGAAACCTTATGGGATCTCTACGGCAAGGGCTGGTGGGGCGACGCTCAATAACATCAACAACCAGCGCCGGCTTCCAACGGCTTCCAGTTCACATAACGAGGATTGATGAGAATGACTTCATTGCCCCTAATTCACCGATCGCGACACCATTTGCTCGCCACCATGACTTCCGCCGCGATCGCGATGATGTCACTCGGTATACCCCATGTTGCGTCAGCGTCCGACGCCCCCAGCGCCATACCGCCGTTGCAATTCAAGGGTGAGCCCATCTTTGTGCTGGGCACTTATGACGCACCGCGCGACGAGGATGCCCATGAGTGGGCGGCCGCTGGCGGAAACGCGTTCATCATTGGCAGCACGCATCCGCCGACCGAGACTGAAGCGTTCAAGGAGCAGCTGAAGGAGCGTATTGCCCGGGTGGACGCCTGGGAGCTGGATGCCGCCTACATCTATTTCCCCGGCCATGTACTGAACGACGCGGCCAGAGACCCCGCGTTGCTGCCGAAGATGCAAGCGCATTTGAAAACGCTTCTTGACGTCACTGCCGATCACCCCCAAACACTCGGCTACTGGACCTACGACGAGCCTGAAAATCAGTTGCATCGTTTTCATAAGGAACAAAGGGAAAAAGGGAACATCAACATCGGCCTCGGTCCCTGGCTGGCTGAGGAGCTGGCTTGGTCGTATGAAATGATCAAGGAGCTGGCGCCGGAGGCCTACGTCATGCCCACCATCGCTTGGTGGAATATGTATGAAGACACAGAGCCTTTATACGATGTCAACGTGCCCAATGAGTATCCGACATATTTTAAGGACGAACCGCTAACTGGCCCGCTATATAACGTCGTTTATGATGCCTCCAAGGCGGCCGAAGCAGTTCGCGGGACTGGCAAGTCCTTCGTCTACATGCCAGGGATCTGCGATAACTGGCCGGGCGACGATCGTTGGCGTGCGCCGACACGGCTGGAAATGCGTTACCTGTATTTTGCGCCCGTGACACAGGGGGCCCAAGGCATACTGGGCTGGCGACTTGGCCGGGCTTCATTGGAATATCGTCGCGCGGTCATCTATCCCACGATGCGAGAAGTAGACGCGTTGGCCCCCTGGTTTCTTGGCGAAGTGCGCGATGAACTGGTGACCAGTAATCGCAGTGCTTCAACTGCCGAGTATCTTCGGGAGTTTCCGGAGCGGATCCAGACCGTCGTCAACGAAGGCCGGCTGGAGCACGTTCCCGTTGAGGGCATTCCGGATGTCTCGTACATCGTCCGGCAGAAGGACGAAACCAGCTACCTGCTGCTTGCCGTTAATAACCGGAAAGAGCCGGTCGAGGTGACCTTCACCCTCAGTGGGTTCGAAGTGCTGCCCGACGCGGTGTATGACCGGATTTCGTGGCGTCGGTATGAAGTCCATCAGCAGAAAATACACGATGAAATGGAACCGTTCGCGGTACGGGCCTACGTGCTGAATGCCCGTGCCAGATAGACCGTTCGACAGTTTTGACTCACTTGCGTTTGCGTCCTCATTTTATGTAAATCGTTGAAAGGAAGAGAACATGTTGCATCAAATTCGACCGTCAATTGCCCGTCCAGAAACACTTGGAAGCTCGATCCGTAACCTGCTTGCCGTCCCCTTTGCCGCACTGGCTCTTGGCTTCGCTTCGTCGGCATCCGCTTCGTTTCTCGTTCAGGACGATTTCAATCGTCCTAATAGCCAGACGCTCGGCGTCATGTCGGACGGCGTTCACAGTTGGTCGGAATCCGGCGGAGAGGGCGGCGCCAATGCCAGGATCAACAGCAATCTGCTACGCCTCTACGATGCGGGGAACCACGGTGTCGCGGTGGCCGGATTCACTGTCGCCGACGCAATCATTTCGGTCGACCTCGCCGAGCTGACGCGTAACCGCGCCGGTGTCACCTATCGGGCACCGAGTGAGGGCGACGCATACAACTTGTTCTCAGCCACGAATACCTACCAAGTAGTTATTCGCCAAAATTGGGCAGGAACGGAAGATATCGAACTCCGTTACGCAAACACTCAACTCGCCACCTATGATTTCGGGCCAGGCGTAGATTTTGAGACCGGGACCCTCCGGATTGAGTTTGAAGGCGATCGTCATCAGGTCTTCTACAACGACACCAGCGTCATCGACATGATTCATGCTGGCAATATGAGCGCTGGCTACATCGGGATCGCCGCGGCGACGTCGCAGAGTCGCTGGGACAATTTTACCGTCATTCCCGAGCCGGCCTCGGCTGCGCTGGTGGGACTCGGTGCGCTGCTGGCTCTGAGGCGCCGCCGAAACTGAACTGACTGACCAACTGTGTGCCAGCGCTTCACAGCGCTGGCATGCTTTGCACTTCGACGAGATCACGGTGACAGTATGAATCGTCTTGTTTGTTCAGGACGAGTGGTATGCCTTCCTTGATGACGCCGAGTCGCAGCGATGGTGCACACAAAACTCCATGAGTTGAAACCCTGCATCGCCGTGCTTGATCGGTGGGGACAACGCTATGATCCGGAGCATGGCCTTCCTGGCGAAACGATCGCCAGCCCGGGTTATCACACGACGCTGCCGGATGGCATGCGGGTGCATTCGACTCGCACTGCGCTTGACTATGTGCTGCTGCTGTTGACAGCGGGCGAGGCCAAGCATGTTAAGCGGGCTGGTGATGTGCTTCGCAAGGTGCTGCTGTTGCAGGATACCGATCCCTGTTCGGCGACATACGGCATCTGGCCGTGGTTCCTCGAAGAGCCGCTTTCGCAGATGGCTCCGCCGGACTGGAACTGGGCTGATTTCTGTGGTGCTCGCCTGGCGGTGGTGCTGGCCGACCATGCAGACCGGTTGCCCGGCAACGTGATGGAGGCAACGCGTACTGCCCTGGGGCATGCTGCGTGGTCGATCTTTCGGCGGAACGTGCAGCCGAGCTACACGAACATCGCTGTGATGGGTGGGGTTGTCGCGGCTGCGGCGGGTGAGCTGCTTGATGAGCCGAGCCTGGTGAGTTACGGCAGACGACGACTGCAACAGGTTGTTGCCCATGCCGAGCACCACGGCGGCTTCGCCGAGTACAACAGCCCGACTTACACCATGGTTGTATTGGCCGAGGTCGAGCGATGTCTGCAACTGGTGCAGGACGCTGCGACGCGCGACGCCGCCGAAACGTTACGTCAGCGTGTCTGGTCGACGATCGCCGAGCACTATCACCCCGTTACCGGCCAATGGGCCGGGCCGCATGCGCGCACTTATCACGACACGCTTCTGACTAGCACGGTGGCTCGCTTGCGTCGCCGGGTGGGCTCATCGTTTAGCACTCCTTTAGCAACGAATGCTGAGAATATCGATGGTGAAGAGGTCGGCGTACAGCCATTGCCTTGTCCGCCGCAATACTTGCCTTACTTCGAAAGACTCAGCAAGTCAGACGTACAACGTCGTCACCGTTTCCGCCAGGGATCGGAAGGTCACGAGCGACAGGCACTGATCGGCACGACCTGGCTGCACGATCAGGTCACCCTTGCCAGTATCAACCGCGACACCCTATGGACGCAATGCCGACCGCTGATCGGCTACATCGCGAGTTCCGACGATTTCGCTGTGACGCTGCGCGTGCGTTTGCTCAAGGATGGCCGCGACTGGGCATCAGGGCTGTTGCACACCGAGCAGAATCGCTCGCATACGCTTTCGGTGATGACGCTGCTTCAGGACGGCGGCGACTACCACCTGCACCTGGACCGCCCCGCGGACGGTACGTTTCACTTCAGCGATCTGCGTCTACGAATCGAACTGCACGGCAAAGGGGTAATGGTCACACAACTGGACAACAGCCGATTCACGCTTCAAACGAATGATTGGAAGGTCGTGGTGCATGCTCCCGAAGGCGTGGGCCAGTTTCCATGTGGTACAACACCCGACTGGCAAAGTCATCAGCAGGTCGATTCCGCCGTCGTGGACGCAGTTTTGCACAATGGGCTGGAAACGGCGTTGACGCTAAACGCGCTAACGGAGCCTCATTGGCTGGCGTTTGCATTGGAACTGTTGCCCGCCGATGCCAAGCCCGCTACAACCCCAATCCGATGCGAGGTCGAGAGCGGCATATTAAATGCCCGCTGGCCACGAACTGAGTCGCTGGCCGTCAAGTGTCCTGTTCAACCTGAGCGTCGCTTGCCATAAACCCGTGGCGATCGTGATCGACGACTGCAGCATGTAGGCTCGACGCATTTCGATCCGATTTTGAATTCGGAGGCCTGACAGCGATTCGACCTTATGAAAGTGACCATCGCCGAACAAGACGCGCAGACTGTACTTCTGAAGTTGGATGAAGCCGTGCCGGCCGGCTCCTTGCTTCGCATCCGGGGAAGTAACAGCACGATGTTTCGAAACTTCAGGGTGGCGAAGGCCTGGCTTGAGGATTCAGAGCAGCCGCTATCAATCGAACACCGGTTTTCGTATGAGGAGATGCAGGCCGATTGGAAACTGCACGCCAGGCTCAAGTCGCTGGCTGTGCTCAAGACAGAGACGCATCTTTCCGCGGGCGCCGGGATCTGTGTGAACATGGAACCGACGACGGCGCCGCTTGCAGCGCCGGGCATCAAAGGCCAGTGGGTGCTCGAAAGAATCACTAACCTTCAGGATACGCAAGGTCGTGTGATTAGCCATGACGTGGAAGTGACGTTCACGGAGGGGCCCCGAGATTCCACGGCAGTCCACCAGAATGCAAGAGGTGATCTGTGGGTGCGTGAGTATGATGCCTTCGGGTATCCGCGTACCGCCTCGGCCAATTGCTCCATCCTCAAACGTACGCCGTTAGAGGGCTCGCGACGTTACAAGGCGATCTTGCCTGAGGGAGATGAGGTCGTAAGCGACGCGATGCCCCGAGCGATGGATGGCACGCCGATCTATTTCGGTGATTTCCACTGGCATACCGAGTTCAGCGACGGTCAGCAAAGTCTTGAAAAGACGCTGGCTCACGCCCGTGATTGCGTCGGTCTGGATTTCGCCGGACCAGGCGACCACATGGGCATTACAGGCAGATTCGGTGATCGAGCCTATGCGGAACAGGCGTCCATTTGTCGTCAATTCGATGATCCAGAGCGATTCTGCACGCTGCCCGCAGTGGAATTATCGTTTCGTCAAGGCCATGTGCATCTTGTCGCAAAAAACTTTGATGTGATGGGTTACCTGCTTAAGGGTTTTCCGGACGCAGTTCGGCCCGATTTCCAATCGCAACCCCATCGGCTCCCATGGCGGGCCATTCTCAAACACTGTCCAAAGGGGCAGTCAATGTTAAGCCCTTGCCATCCAATCACGGATTCAGGTGGCGTCGTCAATCCGGAAGACGGCCGCGTTGTGTGGTATTCATTCAACTGGCCCCGGGCGGTGGAGTATGACCTGACGCGCATCGTCGAGATCATAAGAGAAGGCCGGTCACAAGAGACCGAGCAGGTAGATGAGAACTGGCGTTCGAGCGGTAGCGGTCTAGGCGGAAGTGTGCGAACGGCCTTAACACGGGGGTACCGGGTCGGTTTCTCGGGGCGGTCGGACAGTCATGTAGGCTGGCCGGGTCGAGGCGGCATCACGGCGGTTCAGACATCTGTTCTGAACACGACGTCTATCTTTCAAGCGCTTCACAGCCGACGGTGTTATGCGACATCAGGAGCGCGGATTGTTGCCGATGCCACGCTCAATGATCACCCGATGGGATCGGAATTGCAGTTGGATCCGGACGCGCAAAGGCTGATACGTATCAGGATTCAAGGCACCGCGCCAATCGTACAGGTGCAAATTATCAGTGCCGGCGTTGTCGTTGCTGACTTGCCTGCGCAAGGTGGAAGCCTGGATTACGAGGGAGAATGGGTTGACCAGAGACCGGGACGGCACCTTGAAAACGTCTATTACTATGTGCGTGTGCGTCAGAGCGACGGGCACTGCGCATGGCTTAGCCCCTTTTGGATCGATTTACCGTCAGCGTAAAACGAGACCGGGTGAGGCCACGCCCCCATGAGCCGCGACTGTGGCGATCTCAACGCGGCCGTCCCAAACGAGCAGCGTCGACCGATACCCGCTTCGTCACGACCAAACTATGCACCGTGTATCCAGCACCCTGGGGACAGTCCATGAACCAACGTCCAGCCCGCATTGTGATCACCGACTTCATCCATGATCAGCTTGCGCCCGAGCGCGATGTTCGGCGGCGACTGGCCGGTGTGTACACTGGCGTCGCCTTTGGGTCGCTGAGTTGAAACGCTCGACGGCGCCACCCGCTCGTGAAAGGCAGCGGCTGTTTCACGACAACGCCATCGCCTGCTACCGGCTTCAACCACCCTCCACAGCGAACGCCGACTGAGGTTCCCTTGTCACCCGATCTTTTGAGGAGTAGTTTTCACGTATGACAACGCTCACTGGGAAGGTCGTAATCGTCACCGGGGCCGGCTCTGGGATCGGGGTCGGCATCGCGGAAGTCATTGCCGAGCGAGGCGGCGCGGTGGCGGTGCTTGATCGAGATGCCGCTTCGGCCGAGCGTGTGGCAGAGAAACTGCAAACCGGCGGTGGCGAGGCGATCAGCGTCGCGTGCGACGTCAGCGATGAGGGCCAGGTGGCCGAGGCGGTGGCGCAGGTGCACGAGCGGTTCGGCCGCATTGATGGGCTGGTCAACAACGCAGGTGTCAACTTCGTCAAGCCATTTGACGAGATGAGCATCGCCGAGTGGGACCGCGTCATCAGCATCGACCTTCGCGGCACGTTTTTGTGTACCCACGCCTGCATGCCGCATTTTTTTGCCAATGGTTCGGGCAGCGTGGTGAACATTGCAAGCGTCCACACCCAGGCTTGCCTGCCCGGGGCAGCCTCATATGACGCCGCCAAATGGGGCGTGCTTGGCATGACCAAGGCGCTGGCAGTGGAATACGCCAGCCGAGGCATCCGGTTCAACTGCCTGAGCCCGGGGCTGATCGACACGAAGATCTGGCAGGACATCCAGGCAGCGGCAGTCGACCAGGAAGCGTGCCTGGCCCATTGGCGAGCGAACATCCCCGCCGGCCGAGTGGGCACGCCGCGTGAGATGGGACAAGTGGCCGCGTTCCTGCTCAGCGATGACGCCAGCTATGTGACCGGCGCGAACCTCCTCGCCGATGGCGGCATGACCAGCCAGCTCATCAGCCGGGAGCACGCATGATTCCTGCGACAGGTACGCCGGTGTTTCGTGCTCCGCATGAGGGCAACTTCGGTCTGGATACACGCTGGCGATTGTTTTACCTTATGTTGATGGTTCGGTTCTGCGAGGCTCCGATCAGCTCAGGCTTTGCTTCGTCCGACAGGCGGCCTTCGTCGACACGTAGATCGACCACATCGGAGTCTGATCGGGTTCCGCGCATCGCAATTCGTCTGCATGCACTCGCCGTCTGATGACGCGCAGCGAGGTTGAGTGTGAAAATGCCAGTAAGTTTGGCGTTCAAGGCTGCGTCTCCTTCAGCCAGTCAAGATACAGACCGGTGTCGACAGTCACGTTGCCGGAGCGGAATTGCACACCGGTGGCCGAGGGTTCGACGGCATCCACCCGCGCGAAGTCAGCAGGAATCGCACAGACGCCGAAAATATAGTTCACCGTCATCGGCGTGGCCGGGTCAAGCTTCGCGATGGAGCCTTTCACCGCCACATGGATCCACGCTTTCGAAAAAGTCCAGCAACAAAGGGGGCGTCGCTTCAATGAACGCCGAGAGTTTCTCGGCCTTTCCTCGCTCGAAACCAGAGACTTGGGCCGACTGATGCCAGTGATACAAGTTGCCATCAAGGCGATGTTCGCTACAGGGGATCAACACAATGATCAGGCGATCCTTCGGCGACGATGCAGGGCAATCAGGCCCAGGCCCAGCAGGGCCAGAGTGCCCGGCTCAGGCACGGTCTGCAAGGCGGTCAGCGTCAGATGGTTGCCATCTTGCACGAATGCGAAGATGGACTGGCCCCATTCGTCGGTGGGCAGAATCACGCTGTCGAACGAGCCGGCGATGGACGTAGCGGTGAGAATTTCGAAGGTGTCGCCCTGCATGAAGTATGCGCCTTCGAGCAGTATTACCTCGAGCTCCCCCCCCAGGATGGCATCGCCGCTGACCAGCAGTTGATCGAAACTGCCCGACATCAGGCTGGCGATCTCGATCACCAGTTGGCCCAGCGCGTTCTGTGTGAAATCACCCTCGATCGTCAGCGTTCCCGGCGACTGCCCGGGTTGGATTGAACCTTCGTTGATGAGGTTCCCTTCGATCGTACCTTCGCCGGCGAGCAGGCCGTACATGGTGATGCCGTAGGCCGCTTTCACGGTTCCGCCGGTCAGGTGCAGTCGGCCGGTATCGTGGACTGTGAATGATTGCGTCTCCACCACGCCACCCTCGCCGACGGTCAGTCGGCCGGTGACCGTCGGGTCGAGACTGTTGATACCAATGCTCACTGATGGAGCTTGGAAGATAGAGCCGGCACCTTCGATCAGCACCTCCGCGGGAACGCCCGAATCCGAGTGCAATGTGACAGCCGAGCCTCTGAACTGAAAATCTACGCCATCCAGAATGGACAGGCGTAAGCGATCAAGTGACGCGTCAGTGCTGAACTGCAATCCATCGGTCCAGAACTGGGTCGGGCCGACCATCTCGACATCGCCACCGACCCAGACCTGGCCCGCACTCCATTCATGGGCACTGATCGTGCCCTGACGCCAATCAAGCTGGCCGAGCGCCAAGGTGCCGGCCCCCGTGATGGCTCCCCCCAGCATCTGGAAGTTGTTCCCGCCGGTCACGGTTCCCCGGATCTCCAGCGTACCGTCACTGAGAACGTATTGGCCTCGCGCACCATCGAGTTCCACCCCTTCGAGCACATGATGCCCGCCGGCGAACTCGACCCGGGCTGCACCGGGGTCGTCCCAGCCGTTCGCATAGAGATTGAATCGGCCGGTGCTGTGCCCACCGCCGCTGAGCACCAGCGTGTTGTTGCGATACACATACACCTCGCCGGCGTTGTCGAACGCCGCGTCCACGTGGAACGCATGAGTGCTGCCCGTGGCTTCGTGGTAATGCAGGTTGGTGTGTTCCAGCACTTGGACCCGCGCGTCTTTAGCGGCGTTGCCGAAGGAACCGGAGCCGCGAAGGTCAACGATGGACACCCACGCATCCGGATTACCCAGTCGAAGGGTTGCCCCTTCCGACGCCAGAATGCTGCTGCCCGATTGCCACTCCAGTCGCTGAGAGACTTCCAGCGTTCGGCCGATCAATGTCGTGTTGCCCTGCATTTCCAACTGATTGACCGCCGTAGATCCATCACCGCTCATCGAGCCGCCCTGCCAGGTCAGATACGCGGCCGACAGTGCAGCCGAGCCTGTCAGCAATCCGCCGGTGATCTGTAGCGATGTAGAATCAGACGTCCAGGGGTTGGAATCGCTTTGAATTTCCAGCGTGCCGTCGCTGAGGATGTACTGGCCAGCTTCCAGTGCCGTACCCTCAATCAGGTGATGGCCGCCGGCGAACTCGATCTGGCCGTGTGACTGGGTCGTAAACGTGCCGGTGCTGTGCCCGCCACCGCTGAGCACCAGCGTATTCCTACCGCCCACACTCACATAGCCGGCGTTGTCGAATGCCGCGTCCACGCGGAACTCGTGCGTTGTCGACCCGGTGTAGAACAAGCTTGCCTGCTCCAGCACTTGAACGCGCGCATCCTTGGCGGCGTTCCCGAAGGAGCCGGACCCCTGAAGGTTGACGGACGTCCACCAATCTGGGATGCCTACCCGTAGTGTTGCCCCTTCCGACGCCACGATATTTCCGGAATGCCAGTACATTCCCTCGCGAACCTCCAGCGTTCGGCCGACGAGTGTCATGTCACCGTACACGTCCAGCCACCCGGTCGACGTCGTGCCTTCGCCGCTCATGGTGCCGTTCTGCCAACCCAGATAATTCAGCGACAGCGAGCCTGAACCGGTCAGCGTCGCATCGGCCGCATCGAACCAGAGATCGCTAATGGCCAGATTCTGATTGAGTGTAATCGTGTAAAGGCCGGGCCGATCAACCGTTGCCCGATCATCGGGGTTTACCGGAGCAAGCGGATCGCTTGACCAGTTGGACGGCGACAGCCAGTCACCGTCAGAATTATCCGTCCAGAACGCGTCAATCGACTGCCCGAACACGCTGGATGCAGTCAACAGTGAAACGCCCACAGCCAAGACAGCAGTGCCTCCCCGAGCAGCGTGATTGCGCATCTTCCTCGTCTCCCAAAAATGGATTATTCAATTGTTAAGCCGATTCCCCGGTTCACAGATTACAGAGGGGCCATTGAGATTAGCATGTTGATATGGCTTTGGCTACTACCTATCCATCGCCCGTTTCCAGGCCATCACCTGACCCAGGTGTACCGACTCGTGAAAGATCATCAGGTAGCTCAGCGCTTTGGCGGTAGTGCCGAAGCCCTCCGCCCACCGCTCGAGCCCCGGCGGCTGAGTGAGTCGCTTCGGCGGAGCATCCTGCAAAAGCTGCTCGACTTCCTGATGGACCTGCTCGTACGCCGCCAGCAGCTCAGCCTTGCTCGGGTACCGGGCTGGATCGTCCACGGGCGTGGAGCCGGCGTCGTAGTGCTCGGCATTGGGCTGCTCACCCGGATCGGCCACCGGCTCGCCCCGCACCAGGCTCAAGATCGCAGTGTGGTAGTGGTTCAGGTGCGCCAGCGTCCAAGCCGGATGGTTGACCACCCCGCCCGGCTGATCGGTCATCGCCTCGTCGGGAATATCGGCCAGCAGCTGCCGGGCGAGTTGGCCGTTCTCGCGCCAGCCCAGCAGCAACGTCTCGATCGTCGTGTCCATGGCACGGCTCCTCTCGATCTCCATGGTAATGGCAGTGGCCGAGGAAGCTCGAGCAAGCGAAACCGCTCGCTTTTCTCCGCCTCTGTTGCGTCCTTTTCGCCCGGCGTGCGTCTTCGAGGGTGAAGGCACCGGATGGGCCGATGCCAACTCGATCCTGCTGTTTCCAAGGAGCATCACCATGCTGAATAGCCAGACGATCCGCATGAACAACGCCAGCGAAAACCCGAAATGCGAGTGCAAGTGCGAGGGCGGCACCTGCACCTGCACGTGCACCTGCGATTGCGGATAAGTCGCAGGACATGATGTTGCGTTGCCGATCGGCTCACCAGTCGTGGGCCGATCGGCAGTTTATGCCTATGATTGAACCTGTATGACCACCGAGACGCTCTGGCAGCAATTTCGTGGAGAGTTGGATGCATTCCTCCGCCGGCAGGTGAACAACCCGGCCGATGCGGAGGATCTGCGCCAGCAAGTGTACCTGCAGATGCACCGCCACCTGCAGCAAGGCGAGCCGCCCGAGCACCTGCGCGGCTGGGTCTACCGCATCGCCCGCAACGCGATCGTCGACCACCGTCGGCGACGAGCGGCCCGGCCCGAAGCGCGTGCAGCCGACCTGACGGAAGTGGAACCCAAAGCGAACGAGCCGGAGGCCAACCCGGAGACGGTGCAGAGCCTGGCGAGGTGCCTGCTGCAAATCGTGGAGCAGTTGGAGGAACCGTATCGCTCGGCCCTGCGCTGGAGCGAGTTGGAAGGGCTGACCCAGCAGGCGGCCGCTGAACGGGCCGGCGTCTCGCTCTCGGGCATGAAATCGCGCGTGCAGCGCGGGCGGACAAAGCTGCGTGAGGCGCTGCTGGCCTGCTGTGAGATCGAATTGGACGGGCGCAATCAGCCGATCGACCATCGCTGTCGGCAGCCGGAGTGTGCGTGTTCGTCGACGTGACTGCCTTATTCATGTGCTGAGGTGCAGCGACTGCAACCGCCTTTCGATGAAGCGACGCTCGGGCGTTTGTCGCGTGAGCGTGAGAGCGCGTTCGTAGGAAATGCGGGCTTCGGCCGTTCGGCCCAGCCGGCGGCACAGGTCGGCTCGGGCGGCATGGGCCGGTTGATATTCCTCCAACGCGCCATGGGCCAGGAGGGCGTCGATCAGCGTCAAACCCGCCGCCGGACCATCGCGCATCGCGATTGCCACAGCGCGGTTCAGTTCGATCACGGGCGAAGGGTTTACACGCAACAGCACGGCATATAAATCAACGACCCGGGACCAGTCGGTCGCGGCGGCGGTGGGTGCCTCGGCATGCACGGCCACAATCGCAGCTTGGAGCGTGTACGGGCCAATACGGCCTGAGCTAAACGCCCGCTCCACCAGCGCCGTGCCCTCGGCGATCAGCTTCCGGTCCCACAGCGAGCGATCCTGCTCCTCGAGCAGCACGAGTTCGCCCGCCGGCGAAGTGCGCGCGGCACGGCGTGATTCGTGCAACAGCATCAGCGCCAGCAACCCCATCGCGTCGGGCTCCGGGGGCTCGGGCAGCAGGTCGATCAGCAGACGAGCCAGTCGAATCGCTTCGTTGGAGAGGTCGGGTCGCGTCAGCGTATCACCGGATGACGCGGAATAGCCTTCGTTGAACACCAAATAGATCACACGGAGCACGGCATCCAGCCGGCTGGGTAACTCGTCACGCGCCGGTGTGTCGTAGGGAATGCGCGCATCGCGAATCTTGCGTTTGGCGCGCACGATGCGCTGGGCGATGGTCGGCGCTGTGGTGAGAAACGCGCGGGCGATCTGCTCGGTCGTGAGCCCACACACTTCGCGCAGCGTCAGCGCTATCTGAGCATCGGGCGGCAGCGCGGGGTGGCAGCAGGTGAAGATCAGTCTCAGGCGATCATCGACAACGCCTTCGTCCTCCACGATAGGGGGAGCCTCGGCGGCAGTGCCCAGCCGCTCCGCGAGCTGCGCCAGCGACGCATCAAAGCGAGCACGGCGGCGCAGTGTGTCGATCGCCTTAAAGCGGCCGGTCGAGACGAGCCAGGCCCGCGGATTCGCAGGCACGCCCGCCCACGGCCACTGCTCGACCGCCGCGGCGAAGGCGTCGTGCATCGCCTCCTCGGCGAGGTCGAAGTCGCCCAGCAGACGCACCAGCGTGGCGTACACCCGCCGCGACTGGGCGCGGTAGATGGCGTCCACCTTTTCATGCATTGGTTCTGCGGCATCCCGGTTCATGGCGTCGAGCCCTCGGCTTCACCTGGCCGAACACCATGATGTTACCGCGAGTACTTTGAGCAGGACACCGCGAATATGTTCGGGGGCTACCGCTTCTCAAGCTTCGCGCGCAAACGCTCCTCCTGTTCACGCAGCTCAGGCGTAAACACCTCGTCAAAATCGTCCGCCTCGAAGATCGGCCGAATCTCGATCTCGGAATCGTCAGGCATCGGATTGGGACAACGCTTAACCCAGTCGATCGCCTCCTGCATCGAGTTCACCTGCCAGAGCCAGAAGCCGGCGACGAGTTCCTTCGTCTCGACGAACGGGCCGTCGATGACGGCGCGGTCCTTTCCGGAGAAGCGAACGCGAATACCTTCAGAGCTCGGCTTCAGGCCTTCCCCAGCGGCGAGCAGGATGCCGGCATTGGCCAGCTCTTCATTGAACTTGCCCATCTCGGCAAAAAGTTGTTCGCTCGGCATCTCGCCCGCTTCGGACCTCGGCGTCGCTTTAACCAGAACCATGACTTTCATGCTTTGCTCCTGCCTGTTGAGGTATGTTGGCAAAAATCGGCAAGCCCGGTGCTATCCCGCATACGCTCGCTCCAGCTTGTCAATGTCGAGCTTCTTCATTTGCAGCATGGCCTGCATAGCCCGCTGAGATTTTTCAGGATCGGGGTCCGCCAGCATCTTGAACAGCACCATGGGAATGACCTGCCATGACACATCGAACCTGTCCTTGAGCCAGCCACAGCGTTCCGCTTCCGGAACGGCGGAAAGCTTCTCCCAGTAATAGTCGACTTCGTTCTGCGTCTGGCAGTTGATCTGAAACGAGATGGCCTCGTTGAACTTGAACATTGGGCCTCCGTTGATCGCGCTGAACGGCCGCCCATCGAGTTGAAAGTCGATGGCCAGCACCGATCCCACCACTTGCCCGGAAACTTTGGCCGAGGCTTCGCCCACGCGAGTGACGTGGCCGATGCTGGAATTCTTGAAGACGGAGGTATAGAACGTCGCCGCCTCTTCAGCCTGGCCATCAAACCATAAACAGGGGGTGATCGTTTGAATGTTTTCCATGTTGCTTCTACTTCAGTTGAGTTGAGGAAACATCGCCTGACATAGAAGGGGCAGCCGCTGCCGCGACGGTGGCCCTTGCCATACCGATCATTTACTTGAACAAATCGTCACGGCTGAAGATCGAACATCGCCTTGTTGCTTTCCGGATCGAACGGCGCCGACCAATGCTCATGCACGATGGTCCACTTGCCGTCCGTCTTGCGAAAGCCAATGGTCCCGCGCATCCAGGCTGCCTGTTCCTTGCCGGACTCATCCGGCCCCGGCCCGCATCGGCAAAGCCAGTGGCCGAAGGCGACGTCGCCATTCACCGCGATGCTCGGCTCATGCAGCTCAAAGGTCATCCCTTCCGATGAGCACATGGCGATGCACGCTTCCCAATGCTTCCTGTACGCTTCCACCCCCTTGAATTGAAGGTGCGCGATGGCGTCGAACGCGAGGATGTCCGGCGCGTAGTGCGAGGCGATTCGCTCGGCGTCCACGCTGCGGATGGCTTCCACGTAGCGATCCACCAGTTCGAGAATCTCGGCCTCGGCGGCGGAGGGAGTTGTTGTCGTGCCCATGGGTTGTTTCCTTTCAGCAAGGGTTGTTGATTGTTGCGCCGCGGCCGTGATTCACGAGCCGCAGCAGGATTTCAAGTCATCCCCGTACTCATCGTGACGACGGGGCCAGTTCGGATAGGCGGCGTCGTTCCGGCCTTCGGGCGTGAGGTCGAGATAATGATTCGCATCCAGAAGCATGTCCAGACCACGGGCATAAGTCGAATAGGTGTGGCAGACCTGCCCCGCCGTGTCTTTGAAGAACACACTGACGCCGGGCAGATCCTCGCTTTGATAGCGCGGATCGGTGTCGATCGTCCCGAAGTTGTAGTTCACCGTGCCCCTGGCCAGTTGCTCATGGGTGAAGGAGACATGGAAGTCGTAGTTGAAGTCGCTGCCGAGGGAGGAGGCCCACTCAAAACGCCAGCCCATGCGCCTGCGGTAGGTGAGGAGCTTGTCGATCGGTGCGCGGGAGACAGCCACGATCCGGACATTGTGATGCTGAAGGTGTCTGGCGGGGCCGTCAATGTGCTCCGCCTGGAACGAGCAGCCGGGGCAGGCAGCGTCCCAGTCGGGCGCGTACATGAGATGGTGGACGATGAGCTGGCTGCAACCATCAAACAGTTCGGCGAGTGTCCGCTCACCTTGCTCCGTCTGGAAGAGATAGCGTTTCTCGATTTTCACCCACGGAAGGGCCCGCCGCTCGACAGCGAGCGCATCGCCTTGACGCATGTGCACCTTCTCCTTCACAAGCAGCGCCTTCCGCGCCTCAATCCACGCATCGCGAGAGACAGCCGGGTGTTGTGGCGTGGTGGTTTTGCTCATGGCGCACTCCTGTTCGATTCGGTGTTCGTGTCAGGCTCAGCCTGTTCCTTCACCCCTGTTCTCGCATCGTTTCCGACGCGACGCTTGCTGATGAGCAGCACCGTCGCGCCGCCGGCCGACGCGACGCCGGCGACGACGATCGCGGTGGTGAGGCACATGGGACACATCACGGTGCCTCCGCGGCAGCACCGGCGCTGCGTGGCTGCTGCGTCATAAGCTCCCGCACCGGCCGGACCTCGATGCTCCCGATGCGGGCCGGGGGGATGCGCGAGGCGAGTCGGATGGCTTCGTTGAGATCGCGGGCTTCGATCAGGTAGAAGCCGGCGAGCTGCTCCTTCGTCTCGGCAAAGGGGCCGTCGGTGGTGGAAACGCTGCCGCCGCGAACGCGGATGGTCGTCGCCGTCTCCACCGGTTGGAGTGCCTCCCCGCCGAGGCGATGGCCGCTGGCGCCGATCTCCTCGCTGTAGGCCACACACTCCTCGTCCGGAAATTCATGCATCGCCTTCTCGTCGCCGTAAACCAGGCACACGTATTTCATGGGTTGCTCCTTGAATCGGGGGTGCAATCACCGTGTCCATAAAATGGTCGTTCGGGGGCGACCGGGATCGACAGCGGTTGGCAAAGATTTTTTGGTTTACTGAGGGCGGTCCAGGCATTCGACTGCCGGAAGGCCGTGCCCGGGGAAGGCTTCCTCTGGTCGAAGCCGCCACCCCCGCCACCGCATCAAGTGTCTCGGCCGCCAGGCAATAGCACCGGCGGCTAGACCGTCGGCATCCGCGTGCGGGACCACCGCCACCACCTGGCCCAACATTTGCTTCGCCTGCTCCAGCAGCCTTTTTGTCGCGGTGTCCATCACGAGCTTGAACCGCCGCCTTTGGTGCCGGAAGCGCCCTGTTCGCTGGCGCCGACGAAGACGCTGGAGTCGTAGTAGGTGGCAAAGCGGCGGATGTGTCCGCCGTCGTGCTCGATCACACTCACGCCGTCGTACTCCAGCGGCTGGCCGTTCTGCCGCGTGCCCGAGCCGTGCCATTCGAGCACCGCAAAGCCGTCGCCTTCCTTCACGGAGGTGAACTCGGAGTAAATGGTGTCAAAGGCGCTGCGGTACTGCTGCCAGAACTGTCGGGCGCCCTCCTGGCCCTGCGGCTTGAAGTTGCGGGCGGCGTTGATCAGTTCCGCATCTTCGCTGAACAGGCTCGTCATCGTCTCCATGTCCTGCTGCTGTTCCACACTGTGCAGCGCGTCGATGAAGCGCTGGGTCAGTTCGTCAGCCATGGGAGCATCTCCTGTGTTTATGAGGTATGACAAGAAGCTTTCTCTTGCTTTGCTCTTTACACTTTAGGCAGGGCGTTCCTGTGGCTCTGCTCATTCATGCCCCCAACTTCGCTGCCAGTACCTCCACTGGGAAGACGTGGTGAATGTAACGCGTACTTCTTCCGGCAGGTCAGTAGGCCTTCAAAAATATCCACCGCGGTCATGAATTTCCGCAGCACTCAGACCGGCGTCAACCCATTCCTTGATCTCGCCTTCGTTGCGTTCGATCTGCTCTGCACGCTCGAGCACGCCAACCGCCATTTGACGTGGGATGACCAACGCGCCATCAATATCCGCGAGGATGATGTCGCCTGGCTTGATGATGACATCGCCTACAAACACCGGCGTTTGATACGACACCACTTTGGTATGCGCCAACGCGCCTGTACTGGTCCGATAGCGATACCAGATGGGGAACTTTTGACTGAGAATGTCTTTGGTATCGCGAATGCCGCCGTCTATGATCGCGCCGCGGCAACCAGCCTTGAGACTGGCCTGCGTCATCACACCACCCCAGTGACTGGCACGCATTTGGCCATGGGCGTTCCATACGACAATATGCCCCGGTTTAAGATCGTCAAGCATCTTTACACGCATCTCCAACTCCCCGCCCATGGTCGGGTCCTTCACAGATTTCACGGTGAAAGCCGGCCCGCAAACCACCATCTCATCACGCAACGGCATGATCTCCGGCGGGAGTGCCTGAGAAGGCATGCACATTTCCCGCAACACATCATTCACCGCACCCGAATACAGCTTCTCGAAACGCGCACACAGTTCGCTTTCGGGTATGGATAGCTCGACGCTTTCGATGGTATCACGGCTTTGCTGTAACTTGTCAGTGTTCATTTTCTGGTGCATATTGTCCTTCACTTTCGCGGTCGCACGGTTTAGTGGGATGATCGACCTATGGAAGTTGAGCGCCGCCTGCGACATGCAGGTCAACACCTGTGATATACGCACCGGCATGACTGCATAACAACAGTGCCGCCCCAACGCAGTCATGCGTGCGACCAATGCGACGCATTGGAATCCATTTCTCAATGCGATCATGTGCGTCAGGGTCGGCCAATATCTTCGCGTTACGATCTGTCTCAATGACACCTGGTGCAAGATTGTTTATCGTGACACCGTGTGGCGCGAGTTGCTTTGCGAAGTTTCGCGCAACATGTTCAAGAGCTGCTTTACTCGCTCCATAGGGGAGCATTTCCGAATGCGGCCGCTGTTGCTGTACACTCCCGACAGTGAGGATACGCCCCCATTTTCGCTCGATCATGGCGGGCGAGATCAACTGAATCAACTCAAAAGATGATCGAAAGTTTACGTTGATCTGTTCGTCGAATTCGCCACGGTTCACCTCATAGCAGCTTCTTCGGAATTGCACGGACGCATTGAGCACGAGGATGTCAACTGGCCCAAGTCGACCGGTGACGCTTTCCACAATGCCCTGTGCGGCTTGGGCCTCTTTCAAGTCCGCCCGGACAATCACGCTTCCATGGCCGATCCGGTCAGCAACTTCTTGTGCCTGCTCCGTAGCGCCCACATAGTGAACGGCAACCGTTGCACCACAGTCTCCCAACGCTATGGCTATTGCCCTGCCTATCCCTCGGCTGGCTCCTGTGACCAGCGCAACACGACCACTTAGGTCGTATGCGCGGCGAAGGTCAAACTTATCAGTCATGGCATCTCTCATACGACGTAAATCGTATTTGTTGTCTCAGGCACAGGGGTAACGGATGCCCCTCCAGCATCGGACAGCTAACGTGGCGAGGGCCACGTCCTCTATACATGCTTGGTCTCATGTACTGCATGACTTCCATATGGATTCATTGTCCGCCGACGGTTGGATACCAGTCGGGTCGGCGTGGGCCCTGGTGAAAGCGCGCATATAACCCCCCTGCTCTTCACAATATTTTTTATAGACGGCATAGACTTCCTGCGGCTGTGGCTCAGTCACTATGCGTTCTTTCCAGACGGATCTCTTCTTCAATCCAGTGGTTCATTTCTGTTTACTTGTAGGCCGGCTCATCGCCGAGGCTTGTTCGCGCGATTGATATTGCTCATCTGTAAGAATCTCAATCGTGGGCCCTGGCTCAATCTCTTGCGAGGATGAACGCGATTGTCGACGCAGCGCATCGACTGATTGCTGGAGGCATGGGCTGAAATCCAGCGCCGCTTCGCTCGCCCCAAGGTTGCGGCGATCCAACCAGACAAACGCCACATCCTGCTCCGCTTCGCTCAGCCGGTGGATCTGGATCATCTGGTGTTATGGGAAGACCTTCGGGAGGGACAGCACATCGACGGCTTCGAACTGCTGGATGAGCAAGGCCAGACCCTTGCGGCCGGCCGAACCATCGGCCACAAACGCATCCTGCCGTTCCCGCGCCGGCAGGTGGAGTTGCTGACGCTGCGACTTGAACGCCCCGGCGGCCGGTTGTCACGAGTTGAAGCACATCGCACAGGCCACGAGTCGCTGCCAGTGCGAGGCGTGAAGCTGGATTACCAGAAATGGGCGAAGAAGGCGGACCGGAAAGCCGAAGCCTGATCCGCGGGGCTCGCCCCTCGGCAATCGTTCACGACAGCCGACACCCTATGAGGCGGTGTCCTCGACAGCGATAGACCGCACAGGCGTTAGCACGCTGTGTCAGTGAATCACCGCATCGACGTCGGCTATCACGCCCCGTTTCATTTCACCCGCCTCTTCCGTGTCCACATCGGGATGGCGCCGAAAGGCGCAGGCGAGGTGCCTCGGCTCGACGATCACCGCCGATTGTCCCGCGCGACCCGCGCCAACGCGCCCGGCGTATTCGCTTGCGCAACACTCGGCCAATCACTCGGCAACGCCAACCCCGTCCCCACCGCATCCAGCAACCCCTGCATCCGCAACGCCTCGCCCGCCAACCGACGCTCCACCTCTTCCAACAGCGACCGGTGATACAGTCCCGGAAAGGGATGCCACCGCTCCGCGCGAAACGCCACCGCCTGCCCCCCCTCACCACGCGCCCCCAGCAACGCCGCCAACCACGTCGGCCGCATCATCACCATGTCACACGAACACAACAACAACCAATCGCCACCCCCCTCGCCCACATCACGCAACGCCGCATGCAGCCCCGCCATCGGGCCGCAGCCGGGGTGCACATCCGCAATCGTCCGCAACCCCAGGTCCGCATACGCGTCCGCCTGCCCAGCGATCACCGTTACCGACCGCGACATCGGCTTCAGCTGTCGAGTAAGCCGCACGACCAACGGCTCGCCATCGAGCAAGGCCCGCGCCTTGTCCGAACCGAATCGCCGCGACTGCCCCCCCGCCAACACGTAGGCCGACAACTGCTCATGCCTGCATGCCTCATCGCTCATGACGAACCACCTCGCCTCGGCCGTCGTCCTGCACATCGCCGCGCAACGTTTCGATCGCGTGCGGCAAAATATCGAGCAACGCTTCAAGCATCTCCGTCGCGCCGCGCTGCGAGCCGGGCAGGTTGATAATCAACGTCCGTGCCAGCGTGCCCGCCTCGCCGCGCGACAGGTAGGTACGCGGCGTCTTCTTGTAGCAGCGTCGCCGGGCCAGTTCCAGCAACCCCTCATGCCGACGCTCCAGCACCGCCGCCGTCGCCTCCGGCGTCACGTCGCGCGGCGCGAGCCCCGTTCCCCCCGTCGTCAACACCAGGTCGGGCGCGGGCGCCTCACACGCCCACATGCGCAACTGCGCGCCGATGGCCTCGACCTCATCCGCCACACACGCCGTCGCCACCACGTCCGCCCCAAGCCGCTCGCGCGCCATCGCCACCAGTGCCGGGCCCGACGTGTCCGCGGCCTCGCCACGCGAGCAACGGTCGCTCACCGTCAGCACTGCCACCCGCGCGGGCAGCATTTTCGCGGCATCATGCATCGTCATTCACCTCGCCCTTGCCGCCCTTGTTCGCTTCCGCGTGATACGGCCCGCCGCGTCCGCCGGTCTTCTCCAGCAGGCGGATCGCTTCGATCACCATGCCCTTGTCGATCGCCTTGCCCATGTCGATCACCGTCAGCGCCGCGACGCTCACTGCCGTGAGCGCTTCCATCTCCACACCGGTTTTCCAGTTCGTGATCGCCTCGGCCCGCAGGTGCACGAAACCATCATCCACCCACGCTTCGACATGCACCGCGTCCAACGGCAAGCCATGACACAGCGGAATCAATTCATCCGTCCGCTTCGCAGCCTGAATGCCCGCCAGCCGTGCGACCTCGAGCAGATTGCCCTTCGCCAGCGCGTTGCGTTGGATCGCCTCCGCCAGCTTCGGCGAGATACGCACGCGTCCCTCGGCCACCGCCCGTCGACGCGTCACCGCCTTCTCGCCCACGTCGACCATCCGCGCACGGCCGGCCTCATCCATATGCGTCAACTTCTCATCCATCACACACTCCAAGGCCAATACGCCCAAGGCCCCTCGCCCGCCGCCTCGGCAGGCAGTCGCACGAACCCATCGCTCCGCGCCGCACTGGCCACATCACCCGAGCCCATCCCCGCCACCAGTTCCGCCTCGCCGGGCCCCACCAACCGCACCGGCCGATGCCACCACAACCTAAGCGACTTCTCGTCCGCATTCACCAACCGCACCATCGCCGTCGGCGCATCCGCTCGCGAAAAGCCCGCCCGCCGACGCAGCGCCGTCGCGCCGAATAGTCTGGCCGTCACCATCACCGACACCGGATTGCCCGGCAGCCCGAGGATCGCCTGTCCGCTCGGCCCCACCGCCGCGAGCATCGGCTTGCCCGGCCGAATCGCCAGCTTGTGAAACAACACTTCCCCCCCCACCTCGCGCACCGCCGCCGGCACATGATCGTAATCGCCCATCGACACCCCGCCCGTCAGCAGCACCGCGTCGCACCCGGCCAACTGCTCGCTCAACGCTTCCGTCAGAGCCTCCATCGAATCATGCACCCGCACCACGCCTTGCCAGTCCACCCAGGGCAGCGCGCCAAACATCGCCTCCACCACCGGCCCATTGCTGTCGCGCAACTGCCAAGGCTCAGGCCTCGCCGCCACATCCAGCAACTCATCCCCCGTCACCACCACCCCCACGCGCACCCGTCGATACACCGTCGGCTCGACGCAACCAAAACTCGCCATCGCCGACATCACGCTCGGCCCCACCACCTCACCCGCTTCCACCACCACCGCGCCCGCCGCCAGATTCTCCCCCCGTCGACGGATGTTCTGCCCCGCACGAATCGTCTCCGCCGGCACGGTCAATCGAATCTGTGCAGGCGCTTCCTCCACGTCTTCCCGACGAATCACCGCTTCTGCCCCGCTCGGCACGCAGCCGCCGGTAAAAATCCGCAGCGCCTTGCCGCTTGGCATCTCAGGCGGCTCGTGCCCCGTCGCCACCTCGCCCGCGACCGCCAACGTTTCATTCGACAGATCGCCCAGCCGTACCGCATACCCATCCATCGCCGACACATCATGGGCCGGGCTGTCCCGATCCGCCAGCACCGCCTCCGCCAGCACCCGCCCCGCCGCCGCATGCAACGCGACACGCTCGGCGTCCACCGGCCTTAGCCGTGCGACCAGTCGCTCCATTGCATCCAAAGGCGTCAGCATCTCAACCTTTCCGACCCAAGCGTTCAACATTCCAACGCCCGCTCACTTCCAAGAAGGGCACCGACTTGCCATCAACTCGAAACCCGAAACTACGAACTCGAAACTTCCCCTTCCCACACCGCCACCTTCCACAACGGCACTTCGCGCTTCAGGCGGTCGATAAACACATCCATCGCCTTGATCCCCTCCGCGCGATGCGCTGATGCGATCTCCAATCGAAACGACACCGCCCCGACCGGAACCTTGCCATAGCTGTGCGTCACCCGAATTGCCAGCAGTCCATGCGCTTCGCCAACCTCGCTCGCCAGCCGATGCAACTCCCGCTCCGTCATCGGCGGATACTGTTCATACGCCAACGCCGACAACCGCTGCCCCGCCTCCATCCGCCGCACCACGCCCTCAAACCGAATCACCGCGCCGACATCGCTGGGCAGTTCACCCCCCCAGCGCCCCTCTCCAGACAACGGGCCTTCAATCAACTCAACGGTCACCTGCATCATCACTCGCCTCTCGATCCGTCCGCTCCGATCGGTCGCGTTCGAACTGCACCTGCGCCCAACTCCACGCCGCCACCGTTCGCGGAAAGCCCACCGTGTTCATCCCCAGCAGGATCGCCTGTTCGACTTCCTGCTCCGTCGCGCCCGCCTGCATCGCCCGACGCACATGCGAACGCAACGCCGACTCCAGCCCCGCTCCCAGGCTGATGCCGATCTTCACCAGCGAGCACGCCTTTGCGTCCATCGGTCCGAGCCGTTCCACCGCCTGCCCCACACGCTGATGCGCCTCGCCCAGTTCGGGGAACTTTCGCACAAACTCTTTGAACGTCTTCGGCAGCTTGCCCGGGAGTTCGCCCGCCGCGTCCGGCAACGCATCTCGATTCATCTCGCTCATCGCTCAATCTCCAATAAGCATCATCATCACACAGCCGCCTTGGTGTCGCCCATCATCTTACGATACCTGCCGGCCCGCGACTTGAAGATGCACGTAGCATCAGCCATATGCTGCATACAACGGGCCAGCCAGCCAAATGCCACACGACGCTTCCCTGCTGCGTTTGGAACCGTTATCTTAAAGCACGTCAAGACCACACAATACGCCGCCGCCGTGATACCGCGCGTAACACGCTGTTCTTTTCGTAATCGAGCGCAGCGGCGGCTTCAACAACTACAGCACTTCAGGAGACGCCGTCATGAAACCCCTTCTACCACTGTTTCTGGTGCTGGGGATGATGGTAAGTCATATGAATTTTACCACAGCACAAATTCGCCCCGTGGACGTTCGCCAACCGGTGCAGGATTCCGCTGACCGTTACCCAATGATCGCGACCACACCGGATCGGCTGGAGCGAATGCGGTCGGCGTATCAGAATTCCGAACAGGCACGCACGATACTGGACGCCACCTTTATCGAGCCTGCCCGAAACGTAAAAGGCGAGCCGATTCATTTTCCACCTCGCGGCGGCCATCACAATATGTGGTACCGCTGCCGGGACTGCGAAGTGCCGCTGAACACACTCAGCGATACGAAGCACCAATGCCCGGATTGCGAACACATTTATACCGGCGAGCCTTACGATGATGTCATTTTCGCCCGTCAGCATGCTGCGAATCTGCGTAACGCGTGGCGGTCCGCTTGGGCGTATGCGATCACGGAAGATGAAGTATTTGCCCGTTATACCGCCAAGGTTTTGCTTGGCTATTCTGAACGCTATGCAGGATATGAGTACCGCCACGCCAGCCGAAATATGGATAGCGAGTGGGCGCAACGCGCGGGAGGACGCCTGGACGACCAGACGCTTGATGAAGCGAATTTCATGGCTCGGCAGATTGCGCCCGCGTTCGACTTGATTCGACCTTCCGAAGCGCTGGACAGCGATAGCAGTGACACCATTCGCGAAAACCTGATTCGCCCGATGCTTGAAACCATCCGCCGAAATCAGCGTGGCAAAAACAACTGGCAGAGTTTTCATAATGCCGCGTACATCTCCGGCGGCGCCTTACTGGACGATGCGGAGCAATGGGTCGCGCTGGCCATCAATGATCCAGCCCATGGCTTCCTGAATCAGTTGGAAATTTCCATCACCGACGACGGCATGTGGTACGAAGGCAGCTGGAGCTATCACCATTACTCGCTTCAGGCGCTCGTACTGCTTGCCATGTCCGCGGAACATCTCGGGATCAATCTCTGGGATCACCCGCGATTCAAGCGCATGTACACCTTGCCGTTGCGGTACGTCATGCCTGACGGGTCGCTGCCGCGTTTTGGCAACGCAAGTGATCCAAAGCTAAGCGACATGAGCAGTGGCGGCGGCCTGCTTTCCGAGCCGGCGTACGCCGCGCTGCAGGACGAGCAGTTTCGAGCCATGCTTCCCAGAACGCCGACCTGGTTGTCGGTCATGTATGGCAGCGAGGCGGTTGAAGGGCGCGGCGAACTTTCAACGACGACAGGTAGCGATGTGATGCCTGCCGCGGGCCACGTCGTGCTCCGCACGAATGGTGACGCGGGCCTGGCCGGCGCTGCGGTGTGGGGGCCGCACGGGGGATATCACTCGCACTTGGATCGCTTGAGTTTCATGTGGTTCGCCCATGGGCAGGAACTCGGCCTGGATCGCGGACGTATGCGTGCCCAAGCGTATCAACTGCCAATCCACACGCAGTGGTACCGCCATACGTTAAGCCACAACACCGTGATGGTCGACGAACAGGCGCAGCGTCCCGCCGACGGCGAGCTTTTGTATTTCGCTGCCAACGATGCCTATGCCGCAGCGGTGATGCAAAGCGACCAGGTTTACGAAGGTGTCAAGCACCGTCGCCTGTGGGTGATGACACCGACTTACATCGTTGTGTTCGATGCACTGGACGCAGATAGCCCGCGTCGCTTCGACTGGCTTTACCACCACGCGGCCGACGATGTGTCCAGCGATGTCGCGACAGACGCCCTCGACCTGACCGGCCGAGATGATGGGTTTCGATACTTACGCAACACCCGTGAGGGTCGCACGGACGAACCGATTGAGTTCGTTTTTCGCGGGGATGATGTTGCAACTCACCTTCGCATGACCGCCGACGACGACACCTGGGTGATGACTGGTGACGGGCCTTCGGGAACGATGGACCATCGCGATCCGATGGTGCTGGTACGTCACGATGAAAAGCAGTCCACGCGTTTCGCCGCCGTCATCGAGCCGGTCAAGGCCGACGCCGAACCGACGGTGACGCAGATTCGCTGGCAGGAGGAGCAAGGCTACATCGTCATTCAAGTTGACGGTGTTGATTGGCGTGACGAAATTCAGCTTGCTGACAACCACCACGTCGTCATCACACACCAGGACGAACGCGTGCTCACGCCGACTGACCAGCGCGAGTGATGCGTCGGCCATGCGAGATGCTTTCCCCCTTCGACAGTTTTACGCCTCGTCCGACAACACGGCGGGCAAAACTGCTACCTTAGCCTGCTCATGGACGCATGGCTTACAATGATCTCGGCGGTGCTGGCGATCTTCGGCATCGCCGCCCTGGGCCTCATGACCAGGCGGTTGAACTGGCTGACGGAGAAAGCCGACAACACGCTCCTGCGGCTGGTGGTCAACCTGCTGATGCCTTGCCTGATCCTTGATGTGATCCTCGGCAACGAACGGCTGCTTTCGCCGTCGGATTTCGCCCTGCCGCCGATTGTCGGTTTTTTGTCGATCGTGCTCGGCTTCGCGGTCGCTGCGGGTGCCGCGCATTTTCTTCGCTGGCTGCCGGGCATGCAGACCCGTGCCCAACGCCGAACGTTCGTGCTATGCGTCGGTATCTACAACTACGGCTACATTCCCATCCCGCTGGCGACCGCGCTATTTGACGACGGTCTGGCGGTGGTCGGCGTGCTGTTTGTCCATAACATGGGCGTCGAAATCGCCCTGTGGACTGTCGGCATTCTTGTCATCAGCGGCAACCTCGGCCGAGACTGGTGGAAGCGCCTGTTCAACCCGCCGCTGCTGGCGATCCTCGCGGCGATCGTGTTGAACCTGCTCGGCCTCTACGTCTACGTGCCCGCATTCATCCATCAGGTTCTGCACATGCTCGGCGCTGCCGCGATCCCGCTGGCGGTGCTGCTGACCGGCGCGATTATCGCGGACCATCTCGGCCAGGCCAGCTTTCGCCACGGCGTCGGCATGATGACCAGCGCGTGCTTGCTTCGACTCGGCCTGTTGCCAATCATGTTCATCGCCGCCGCCGCGATGTTTTCCGGCTCAAGCGAGCTGCAACGTGTGATCGTGCTCGAAGCCGCCATGCCCGCCGCCGTCTTTCCCATCATCATGGCGCGACACTACGGCGGCGACCCGGCGACCGCCATTCGCGTCGTCATCGCCACATCCTTCGCGAGCCTGCTGACCATGCCGCTCTGGCTGCAAGGCGGGCTGCATTGGCTGGGTGTGGGATAGGCGATGCACGGCTTGCTGTTATAGCTGTTCGCGGATGCCTGACGGCTGATCATGGCCTTGCTCGCTATGCGGTTGCACGTTTTCTCTGAGGTGAAGCGACTGGAGGCGTGGGTTTTCTTCGCTGAAGTCGTCTTGCGGTTCGTAGCCGAGCATCTCGCGGGTTTCGGAGATATCCATTTGGTTGAAGACGTTTTTCGATAGGCCGTGCGCAATCGCAAAGCGCAGCGATTCGTTGTCAATGCAGCATTGGATAAGCTGGTTGAGATCGCGTCGAGAGACGAAGGCGTTCATCATGCCGATCTTGTCGGGATCGCGAGCGGATTCCAAGGGCTGAAACCCGCCGATGCGGATCGCGATCGCGGAGAGGCCATGCTGTGTCGCCATGAAGCGAGCCATGGCTTCGCCGAAGCATTTGGATACGCCGTAGAGGTCGCCGGGATTCACCGGGTCGTCCGGCTTAACCTGCACATCCACCGGGTAGGCGGAGACCGCGTGGATGGATGACGCAAAGACCACGCGTCGACAGTCGGCGGCCTTGGCAGCGACGAAGACGTTATACGTGCCGACGATGTTCGTCTTCAGCACGGTCTCCCACACTTCGGAAGGACTCGGGCCGGCGGCGAGATGAACAACCGTGTCAATGCCCTGGAAGTGTTGCTTGAGTTGTTCGAGGTTGCCGATGTCCGCTTCCGCCGTTCGTCCATACGACGCGAGGGTGGCAAGGTCCGTACCAGGCTGATCGATCAAGGTCAGGTCGTAGCGGGCGTGCGAGTGCTCGGCGAAGTAGGACCCGATACGCCCTGCGGCACCGGTCACGAGCACCCGCCGACGTTTGTCAGCTGGCTGAACACGCGGCTCGGTCTCAGTCACGAAGGCGTGGGCCATGCAATTATTCACACCGGGCAATACACGCAACCACTGGCTCGGCCAGCACGCTTGCTAAACAAGCATGGCTACCCTACCCCGCCACGGAGGGAACCAACTTCGATTGATGAGGCGCCACCCCTGCAATGGGCTGCGACGCACAGCGATCGATCATTTCATCGCGAAAACGTGCCAACCCCAAATGGACTCGCGTCTTGACAATCGAGACAGGCAGATCCAGTCGCGCGGCAATCTCGTGATGGCTTAGCCCGTCAAAGAAAGCGTACTGCACGGCAACTCGCTGCCCAGGCGGAAGCATAGCCATCGCCCGCCGAGCCTGTCTGCGACGTTCGACAATCCAACTCGCCTCTGGCGATTTCAATGAGTTGCCATCAGCCACATCGCCATCGCGGGGCTCGTCCACAGCCGCCTCGGGTTCACATGTCGAAGGGTCGCGCATCTGCTCGGTCGCTCGCTCTCGTGCCAGCTTCAGAAGATAACTCGACACGGTCTTGGACTTGACACCGACGCGTTCCGGCCGACGCCACAACTCCGTGAAAACATCCACCAAAACGTTTTCGGCCTCAGCCTCGTTTCCCAAAACGCGCAAGCAGATCGCGTAAACCACTTTTCGATAGCGATTGAATACCTCATCAAGCGCGTCCGCGTCACCTTGGCGAATCGCTTCAAGCAGATCCGTATCTGTGACATGCTGTTTGCCACGACCTTGATCGGTCGACAAACATGAAGGACGCTCTTCCAGACCGGGGAAATTCATCGCCCACGCTCCTCAAAATCAAGCTCAACGGTGCGAAACCGGCGACGGTGCGTTTGCACCGCCTGATCGACGCAAACTCATGCTCGACCGATTTCGCTCACGAGATCTCAACCCGCGAGCTGACAGGCAGCATACTCGATGCAGGAGCCACTTATGAACGGTGCAACCCCCCTGTATTGGGTGGGGGATGCCCCGAACTGCCGTTAAAGGCGAACCGGCAGTCAGACAAGGTTATGATCTATCTGCTCTTATGGCCGTGCCCGAGCCGCTCGCCGAAAATAGCGGAGATCAGTTCGTCGGTGGGGCTGCCTTTGGGCAGGTACGCGTCGACGCCGGCGGCGTACATAGCCTGCTCCACATAGGGGGCGTCATACATCGACAAGCCGATCAGCCGCGCGTCGGGCCACTCACTGCAGATTGAACGCACGGCGTCGATCCCGTCCATCCCGGGCATGGAAACGTCCATCACAACGACATCGGGCCGTAGTTCGCGAACCAGCCGGACGGCCTCCATGCCATCGCCCGCTTCACCCACAATCTGAATCGTGGGGTACTGCGCAAGCAGGCCCGCGAGGCCTTCACGGACGCTCGGGTGATCGTCGGCGAGCAACAGGCGAAGCGGCCGTGAACTCGCGTCCGCCGCCTTGCGAGGAGGACTGTCGGCAAGGTTAGTCGACGCTTCCGCATCGTCGGCCTGGGAGGCGACCGCATGCGCTCGCAGCGGCGCGCGGATGATGGTTCGCGTGCCATTGCCCGGCTGACTGTCGACCTCAAACGAGCCGCCCCAGTATTCGAGTCGCTGCCGAATGTTGAACAGGCCGAAGCTGCCCTCGTCCGGCCGACGTTGCGACCGCGTTACGTCCATGCCCTGGCCCCGATCGGCGACAACGATCTGAATCTCATTCTTGTCAGACGTGATCGTCACGCTCGCCTCGTCGACGTTGGCGTGCTTGACGACATTCAACAACAGCTCGCGCACCGACTGGAACAGAAAGGTGCGCAGCTCCTCCGTCGGCTGCTGAGTCAATTCCTCAGCGTCAAGCGTGACCGCCAGGTTGTGCCGCTGCTGCATTGTTCGGCCGAGCCACTGAATCGCGGAAATCAGCCCCAACTCATAAAGCATCGTCGGGCTCAACTCCACCGTCAACGACCGCGACACGGCGATCGCCTGATCCAGCAACTCCAGCCCTCGGCCAGCCGACTCGGCCACCGTCGTTCCGTTCGTGCCCTTGCTGATCATGTCCAACTGAATGCGGACAGCCACCAGCCACTGCTGAAGATCGTCATGCAGCAACTGCGCCAGCCGACGCCGTTCACTTTGCTCGACACGCGAAAGCTCCGCCGAGAGCGCCTGCATCTGCTGGCGATAGCTTCGCAGTTCCGCCTCAATCGCCTTGCGAACACTGATGTCGCGCAAGGTCGCCAGCACCGCCGGCTCGCCCGCCCACCGTAGCTGGGACACGCGCATTTCAGCGATGCCGCCGCTGCCGTCGCGCCTGTAAATGGCGATTTCCGTCGCCTCACCGTTCACAACCGGAACACCAAAATGCGTTCCCAACAGCTTCGCGATCGGCTGATTCAGCAACTGTTCCGCCATCGGGTTCGCGAACTGGATGACCCCTTCCTGATCAATCACCAACATGCCATCCGCGTTCGCGTTGATCACGGCTTGAAAACGCTCAGACTCCGCGATCGCATGTTGGCGCAGACGATCACGCTCGATCGCGTAACTGATCGACCGCACGAGCACATCCGGCGACAGGCTCGTGCGCAGCAGATAATCCTGCACGCCGCCATGCACCGCATGAACTCCCGACAGCGGAACATTCGTGTGATTGATCACGATCACCGGGGGAAAACCGCCCTGCCGAGTCAGACGCAGCGTTTCTTCAAGCGAAGCGTGGTCGCCCGAAGGCAGGTCGATCAACACCGCGTCAAACCGGTCGCGCGCGTGAGCGATCAACTCCTCGTCCAGCGAATCCACATGCTCGGCAACAAACATGCCCGCTTCAGCGTTGGCAAGCATCGGCTCCAGCCAGCGTGCATCAGAGCCAGGCTCCGCCACGATCAGGACGCGAACCGTCTGTTCGGGACTGCCATCATCCTTTGGTGCAAACAGCGCTGCCATACAAACCGCCAGCCTCTGCCCCCAGTGATGAACCGACCCCAAGGCGTTTCACCGAGAAACACCACTACCCCTGATCGCCAAGAATCGACAGATGGCCTGCCAGGATGCCCGCCATATCAGCGAACGGCTCACCAATGTCCATGCCTTCGCTCGTAATTCGGAACTGACGAATACTCTTATCGTGCGCCGAACCACGCATCTTGAGCACCGTCACACCACGATGCATTTCGCCTTTGAATTCAACGTAACGCAACAGCAGTATCGCATCGGTCAGCGTCGAAATATGCTGCTCCGTTACCGATCGGCTGCCGAAGAGGCTATCGCTGGTGGACGTGTATAGCCCAGCCACTTGCGCTTCCTTGAGCATGGAGGTCAGGCCGAGCGCAAATTCGCGAAACGCCGACACACTGCCGATCCGTTGCAGCGCGGTGATGCTGTCCACGACAACCCGCTGTGCCTTGAAACGCTTGATGACACTGCGGACGCGGGCGAGGTGATCTTCCAGACTGCCAGATTCGGGGAACTGGCAATGAATTTCGACCAGCCCGTCTTTTTCCATGCCTTCCAGGTCGATGCCCCAGCTTTCCGCATTGCGCATCAACTGCGGTCGGCTTTCTTCGTAGCCGAAAACCACGGCCCGCTCCGACTGCTCCGCCGCGCCACGGAGAAACTGCATCGCGGTGAGCGTCTTGCCCGTGCCGGTGGCTCCGGAAACGATCGTCACGGAATCGCGGAAAAAGCCGCCGCCGCACATCGCGTCCAGCGCTTTGCAGCCGGAGCTGATCCGCTTGTCCGTCGAAGGCTGCTCGAGCTTCAGTGTGCCCAGTGGGATCGTCTGAATACCGTCTGAAGAAATGCTGAACGGAAACGCGCCGCTGGCATGGTCGCTGCCACGCATTTTGAGCACTTCCAGCGTTCGCCGACGGCGAGAAATCTCCGGCACGTTGCGAATCAGCATCACCGAGTCGGCGACGAACTCTTCCACCCCGAAACGCGATAACCGGTCCGACTCGCCGGGCAACTGCTCCGTGGTCATCAGCGTGGTGACGCCCGCTTCGTTCAAAGCCGACGTAAGGCGAAACAACTCCCGCCGTACGATGCCCACGTCTGGAAACCGCATGAACAGCGCAGCAAGCGAATCCACCGCCACACGCGTCGCCTGCACCTGCTCGATGGCATACAGCACGCGGGCACGCAAAGCAGCAAGGTCGTAATCCCCCTTGACCACCACTTCGTTTTCGTCGGCCCGCGGCGAAGCATCCACGAACAGCAGTTTTTTCGCCGACTCCATGCCCGCAACATCCCAGCCGAACCGGCTGAGGTTTTCGCGCAGGTCGGCCACCGATTCTTCGAATGTAACGTAGACCCCCGCCTCGCCGAACTGTTCGACCCCCGCAGCCAGATACTGCCCGCACATGACCGTCTTGCCCGTGCCGGACGCCCCGCAAAGCACGGCAGCACGCCCCCGGACCAAGCCCCCGCGCGTCAATGCATCCAACCCCGGAATGCCGGTCTTCAGCCGATGATCAGTATTACTTTGTGAGTCCGGCCCCTTCGCCCCGGTTCCCTTCAGGTCTGATGATTTCGATTCAGCCATGATTAATCCCTGTCACCGCCCTCATCAGTCTGTGGGCCCTGCGTTGCCATCCTTAGCCGTCAGCCGGGTCTTTCGCACCTTTCGGTTCGCCATTCATTTCCGCCATATGGAAATCCAACCCTTCCAGCACCTTATCGCGACTGGTCAGGTCACCGATCACACGCCGTAGCGGCGGCGGCAATTCCTTGATCAACGTCGGTGTTGCAAGAATGCGATTGCGCTCGGCCAGCTCCGGATGCTCCAGCACGTCAACCACTTCCAGGTCGCATTCGCCCTGCAGATCGTCCTGACAGATACGGCGGATCGCCTCCACGGCGCGCTCAACCCGCAAGGTGCGACCTGACACGAATAGCTTGAGACGAAACTGTTCACCCATAAACGCTGCACGAAAGCTTGGCGCTCTCATGCCCAACGGTTCCGATTCCGCATGGCGAACCCACCTTGGTCGAAAGCCAACGCCCACTGCGCCACGCCTCGACTCAGGTTTTTCTACCCTACACCTCAAAGTATACGGGAAAGCAATTAGGTGAGTTTCATCGCCTCGCCAACTTGCGATATTTTTCTTCATGGCCGTGTTATCGCAGAAACAGCCCTGAAATCGCCGTTCTGGCGGCGGGCGCAACGATATTACCGCCGACGCCGGAAGCTACGACAGGCTCGCCAATAACAATTTCAGCATGCTCTAGGCTGAATGGCGATCGGGCTACTTGGCCATCGCCCGCTCGGCCAACCCTGACAGAAAATCGTCGAACGCGTCCCGATCCGTGGGCAGATCCACCGGCTGCTGCTTCAGGCCCGACAGCAACATCGCGTTGCCCAACTCAAGACCGGAGACACCCTCGGCGGCGGGCGCGATCAGCTCGTCCTCATGGAGGATCGCGTTGATGAAGTTCTCCATGATCGCACGATGGCTGTTGCCTTCTTTTTCCGGATCAATGCTCACGTGCGTCTTGCCCTGCCGGTCGCGGAGCCGATCGTCGCCCATGAGAAACGCGCGAACGGGCACATTGTTACGCATCAACGTGATGGGCTTACCCGGCTCGGCAATGAGCGTGCCGTTGTCGCCTACGATCTCCAGCCGATTGATGTCCGAGTACTCGGACGTGGAAGTACTGAACGTGCCGGTCGCGCCGTTTTCAAACTCCAGCAGCGCATTAACCTCGTCTTCCACCTCGATGTGGTGGTACTTGCCCAGGCCGACCTGGGCCGCGGCGACGCGCGTCGGTTGGCCGACGAACCAGCAAAGCAGATCCAGGTTGTGCGGGCATTGGTTGATCAGCACACCGCCGCCCTCGCCTTTCCATGTCGCGCGCCACCCGCCCGAGTCGTAGTACGCCTGCGTGCGACACCAGCTCTGGATCGTCCAGCTGACACGCATCAGCTCGCCCACCTCGCCGGTGGCGACAAGCCGTTTGACCTCGCGCCAGAGTGGTGTCGCGCGTTGATTGAACATGGCGGCGAAGACGAGTTCGGGGCGTTTGGCCGCCGCGTCGACCATCTCCTGCGCAGCTTTGGCGGTGACGGCTAACGGTTTTTCGGTCAGTACGTGGATGCCCTTTTCAAACGCGGCGAGCGTATAGGGCGGGTGGAAATAATGCGGCGTGGCGATGAACACCGCATCGACTTCGCCGGAGTTGATCAGCTCGTAGCCATCGGTGAACGTTCGCACCTCATACTGCTGCTTGAGTTTTTCGAGCGACTGCTCGTCCACATCCGCCGCCGCGGTAAATTTGAGCCCGGCAATGCTATCGAAATACCGCATGTGAACTTGAGCCATCCCGCCACATCCGATGACACCCAGCCTTACCTCGTCCATGCTAATTTGCTCCCGCAATTTGATTATGTGAGCTTTACGTCGTGTCGAGCGATGCGAATCACAGCACCTGCCGCGCGTTCATGCCCGGCCGTGCTCGCAATCACCAACACGCCGTTGGCAAGATACGCTCGCCACGATACCCCCACACGCCCGCCGAGGCCATTTGCCGCGACCGGGGTCGATGCCATCGCAATACATGCTGATTGATGAAAGCAGCCCGGCCAGGCTCATGCCGCGCCGCTGAGCACGGGCAGCCGAATCGAGCCGTCGTGATTGCGCGGCGCCGGCAGGTCGGCAGGGTCGAACGTCTCAGGGTCCATCGCGAGCAATTGCTCGGCCCGTCGCTTGGCCGCCTCCATCTTCGGGTAGCGCACCTCGCGATAGCCGGTCGCGCTTGCAGGCGTGCTCATCACCGCCACCCAGCGATGGTAATCACGCTGGCCGTCCCACGCGAGGCGGTCGACCAGATCGATATACCAGTCGCGGAACGCGCGCTCGCGAGCGTGCCATTGCGGCAGCACCTTGCGCAGGAACGAGCAGCCGGACATCAACCGGAGTTGCCAGTCACGGCTCTTCCACTCGAAGCGGACCGTACGGCCGAAGATTTCAAACTCCGGCCGATTGTGATGCTTGTACAAAATCCGATCGCCACGCTCGGGGTTCACATTGAACCGCCGACGATCCTTCCGGTATTTCTCCGGCGAGGTCAGCATCGCCGCGACATAAACCTCGTCCTTGATCAACATCACCTTCGCGAGATTCCACACCACCGCCCGCGTCACGGCATAGTCATGCTCGTGTGAATCCTTGTGAAAGACTTCAACGAGACGATGACAATACTGCCTCGCGTAGTCGATGCCGCCCCAGATCACGCAGTCGTAGGCGCGGATGATCACGTCGCGCATCATCTCGTCGTCAACGCGCATGCCGCGCGTCGCGCGGAAGGTGCGACGCATGAGCACGCGATACTGCCGGGCAATGCGCTCGCCGCGCTTCCCGCCATACCACGCACGCAGCGTGTTGACCTTGCGGCGGAGACACTTGCGGGCCGACTCCACCTCGTGCTGATGCTCCACCACGAACAGGTCGGGTCGCACGGCGATCTTGCGGCCGATGTTAAAGGCACGGATATTCCGGTCGGCCTGGTCGCGCGTGATCGTGCGGATCGCCTTCTCGATCGCTTCCTGCTTCAACGGCAGGTAGCCCTTCTGGAACGCAATGCCAAGCATCATGATGTTGGCATATAGCTTGGTATCCAGCACACGCTCGCAAAGGTCGCCGACGTTGAACGACACGTACTGCTGCGCCTTGGTGTGCTTGCGGATGGCCTTCTCAAGGTCGGCGATCTTGAAGTCATCTCGCCCCATGAGCGTGAGAATGGTCGGCGTCTTGGCGGTGTTGACCACGGCTGTCGTGTGATCGACCGACGCGACGCGGTACGGCTGGCGCGGGTCCAGCGCGCGAGCGGCTTCGAGCAGATCAACGCCGATGAGCAGGTCCGCCTTGCCGTAGGGAATCAACGCGGTGGTGAGTTTCGGATTTCGCGATTCATGTTTCGCGTTGGCAGCGCCGTTGCCGTTGGCGTTTTGACCGTTGGCATCGGTCGACTGCTGTCTGCTGTAGACGAGTTGGCTGAACACGCCGCCGTTGCGGATGGCCAAGCCCTTCTTGTCGACGAACTGGACTTCATAGCCCATCTCGTGGCCGGCGAGGACGAGGATGCTCGTGGCCGTGCCGATGCCCATGCCGCCGACGCCGGTGAGGTAGCATCGCCACGTGTCCTGGTCCGCGTGAATCGGGCGGGCCGGCTCGGGCAAGTCGCTGAGGCGAACGTGCTCGTCGCCCATGCGCTCCGGCTGTTTGCGGAGGATCGTCACCTCCTCAAAACTCGGGCACGCGTGAATCCGTTGGCACGCGCCGTCGTTCACACACCACGAAAAGTCGGTCTGAATCTTCGGCCCATAGTCCGTGTCAACCACCTTCAAGCCCGGACAGCCCGTCTGGTTCGTGCACTCAAGGCAGAACTCGCAGACCTCCGTCGACACGTTCATGTGCGTCTTCTTCGGCACGTAGCCCTTCTGACGCACGACCTCACGCTCGGCACGCTTCGCCCGGCGGTTGTACGTGATGCCGCATTCCTTGTCGGCGATCACGATCTTCACCCCGTCGGCGAGCAGCGTCTGCTCCATCATCTTGCGATAACGGTCGCGATCCTCCGGGCTGATGCGGACAATGCGAACATCCCGCTTCAGATGACTGGGCACCATGCCCTTGACGATTCGCTCGATGTCCAGCGGGTTCATCACCTTGCCGGTGAGGTCGAGTTCGACGCCGGCGTGGCCCTGATGGCCGGTCATCGCGGTCGTCTTGTTGTCCAGGATGATGTAGGTGATGTCCTGGCCGTTGTAGATCGACTGGCTGATGGCGACCTGGCCCGAGTGATAGAACGTGCCGTCCCCCATGAACACAAGCTGCTTGTTGTCGATAAACGGGTCGACGCCCATGCCGGTCGCCCCGCCGAGGCCCATGCCGCTGTAGTTGTGCATCAGCGGCTTGGTCGGCTCGAACATCAGCATCGTGTAACAACCCGTGTCGCCATGCGCCACCAGATCGACCGGCTTGCGCTTGTGCACGCGCAGCATGTATTCCGGGTCGAGCAGGTCCTGCCGCAGTTCCAGCAACACGCTCGACGAGTCGCGGTGAGGGCAGCCGGGGCAGAACGTCGGCGTGCGCAGCGGCAGGTTGATGTCCACCTTGCCGGTCGCTTCGATGCGCTCGACCTGTCGGCTGAGGTTGCCGTTGGTCATCTCGCTGGGCAGGCCGGTGTGATCACGCAGCAGCGGAACGAGGCGTTCAATCAGCAGCGACGGGTTCAGCCCGCGCGTGCTCGGAATGCCCGGCAAGCCGTTGGGGAATTTCTTGCCATAGACCTCAACGTCCATCGTTCCCGACTGGCGAAGGCTGTGCAGCGCTTCGACCACCTGGCGTTCAACGAAGCCGCGACGCTCTTCGACGACAACAATCTGCTTGCATTGCTGGGCGAACTCGGCGACGAGTTGCTCGTCCACCGGGTACGCCATGCCGAGTTTGAGGATCGGCAGCCGACCGGCGAGGCCCATCTCCTCCAGCGCATGCGCGAGGTAGGCGTAGCCCACGCCATAGGCGATGAAGCCCATCGGTGCGGTTTCGCCCTTGTGCGGCTTGTTGACGATGCGGTTGATGCCCAGCTTGCGGGCCGCTTCCTTCACCGCATTGTGACGCTCGTCCATGCCGATTTCGCGCTGCCACGAACGCGGCGGCAACAGCACGGTCTGGTCGAGGTTCGGCTCGATGTCCTTCGTGTAAGAGAGCGTCTTTTTCTGCTGTTCGTTAACGACCGGGTACTGGTTCGGCCGACAGTGCACGGTCCCGCCGCCGTCGGCGGTGGTGACGGTCATCGAGTAGCCGATGTAGATCTTGCCCGCCTGCCCGAGTTTGAAGGCGAGGTCGATCCAGTCTTTGACTTCCTGCGGGCAGCAGGGCTCGATGATCGGCATCCGCACGGTCTCGGCCATGTAGCGCGAGTCGGCGGGCACTTGTGTCGAGTCGGACCACGGGTCGTCGCCGCAGATGATCAGCCCTCCGGAGTCGCCGCGCGTGCCCGCGAGCACGCCCAGCGCCAGCGCATCGGAAGCCACATGCAGGCCGACGGACTTGAAGCAGGTGATTGCGCGGGCCTCGATCATTTGCGCGCCGTTGACCATGGCAACGGAGAGGGCTTCGTTCGACGCCATCTTGCCGACGATGCCATGCGCGGACAGGAGCGGTGCGATCTTCTGCGTGGTGTCGAAGAAGCCTGCGACAGGCGAGCCGGGATAACCGGTGAGCAGGTGGACGCCGCCGATGGTTTCGAGCGCACCTTTCACCAGCAACTCGGTGCCGGTGAAGATGGCCGGCCCCACGTCCTGAATAAAGCGTGGATCAACTTTCATTTTGGCCAAGGTATCTATCCGTTCGAATCGGCGACGACGCGGGAATGGGCACCGTCGGCCGCGGTTGGCGAAGCGTCGGCGTGGCCGAGGGGTCGGCCGGCGTGCACGACGCTCGGTTGTTGTTTCGCATGAACGCTTGCCCGCCTGGGCGTCAATCCGTCAGGGGCGGGCAGATCAACCGGCGTACGACGCCGGGTGGAATGTTCAGTCGAGGTTCGCAAAAGCATCATGCTCGGCATGGGCGCCCACTCCTGCGTCACAGCCGGAGGGAACCCCGGCATTCCGGCATTTCTCCGCCCCCTTGACGCCGGTGCAACCTCGGCTGACTCACGTCATATGAGGCAGATTCACCCTGCCGCCGTGGCGGGCTTTTCCCCTACCTGAGCAATGGGGCCATTATAGGTCCAAAACCACCTTGTCAGCAAAGTTTTTTCCCAGGTTGCCACCTCGCCCCACTTACACCACCGGCCTGACAGCCCCCAACCATCGATCCGCCACCAGTCGACGCAGTGTGATCACTCCCTCGAACCGCCCCATCCGCACCGTCAGCACCCGCCGATCCGCCGTCCAGACGCCCGGCCGAACCGCCCCGGCATCCACCCGCCGTACCACGCCACGCCCCTCACCAATCGGCCCCTGCCGATGCAGATACACCCGCCGATGGGCCGGCAGTTCCGTAAGCAGCAGCCGACCCGCCGCCGACCAATGCCCGCTCGTCAGCCCGACGCGGGCCGTCCACAACGGCGCATCCTCGCCCGGCAAGGTCGGATCGCCCATCAGCCAGTCAAAATGCCTGCCGCAACGCGTGACATGCTCCAGTAAAACCGTGGGCTGCGTCTGCATCGTGCTCACACCTTCTGCTTCATCGCCGCCTTGAGCACCCGCCGAACCTTCGGCGACAGTGTCGTCCACCGCCCCGCGTCCGACTTATTCACCGTGCAGAAATCGCCCAGCAACATCACCCCGACCACATGCTCGATCGCAAACAGTTGCAACGCCAGTTCGTCCCCCGCCGCCTGGTCGACATGTGTATAGCTTCGCCGTTCGCCATTCGTCACCGCGCAGTTCAGGTTGAACTTTCGCGCGTTGGGGTTCGGCGTCTCCTCCACCGTGATCTTCAGCCGGCCGAACATGCCCGCATCATAAACAAATCAATGCCCGCGGATCTGATTCACCGACCACCAATCAGCGTTTAGCAATTAACAATCAGCGATACCTACGGCCGATGCCACTCCCGACAACGCGAGCACGGGTCCAACACCTCAAACCGCCCCGCCGCATGTTGCTCGGCAGGCTCGGCCAACCGCCGCCAGAGCTCGAGCAACGGCGTCGTCTGTGCCTCACCCACCGCGGCCTGGCCCTGCCAGTCCTGATCACACAAGGCCACCCGGCCATCGCTTAAAATCGTCATCCGCCCGCCCAGCTGTCGGCAGGCCTCGCGACGCGGCGGCGTCATCACCACCGGGCTCTGCTCCGGCATCAACCCACAGCCCGACTGCGCCGGCTCGATGATCGCGTGTCCTTCCACCATCATCCAACGATCGAAAAAGCTTTCCATGTCCGGCAGCGTCTCGGCTGTCTTCACCATGCGCGGCACGATCCACCGCACCGCCGACTTGCCTTCGTCAAGCCGTTGCCGACGTGCGTCAAAGAGATATTGCAGGTTGTCCGTCACCTGCTTGAAGCGGGCCTCACCCATGACCGCCTCATACGTCGCAGCGCGGTCGGCGTTCAGCCGAACGGTCAACAGGTCGATGGGCAACTCGTGCAGCCGATCAAGCGTTGCCTCATCGCAAAGCAGGTCGGTGTCCACGCCAATGCTCATCACGCCCGCCTCGTGCGCCGCGATGATGATCTCGTCCCACTGCGGATGCAACAGCGCATCGCCGATCCCGCCCAGCCGCAGCGCCACGTCGCCGGCCGTCTGCTCGTCGCCGAGTTGGGAAACGATCCGCTGCGCCAGGCCCGCGTCCAGGTTCGGCCGATCGAAGGTCACATAATGCCGCGGCGTGATCGGCCCGGCGACCGCTCGGCTCGGCGTCAGCTCCAACGCCACCTGCTGCGGCAGGCGACGCCAACGCCAGTCGCGCTGCTCCGCCTCGATCGCCCGCGCCGCGTCCGTCACCGTCACCGCGCTGGCCGACGCGAAGTCATCGCCCAGCTGGTCGGCGATCGCGCGGATCAGATCCACACTCCGCGGCGTGTCATACACAAACCGCCGATTCATATCGCGCACCGTGTGCGGGATCGCATGATTCAAGTCCCGCCCGATCGGATCGCCCTGCGGCCGCCTGGGCTGATACGTCAACCCCGTGCCGAAACTCCCCTGCGAGCTGACCAACCGCTCCAACGCCTCGCGATGCGCCACCACACAGGACAGGCCCGGCGGTGCCTGCGAAAACGTGAGCTTGTACGCTGCCGGGTCTTCACAATGCCGAGCCAGTTGCCCCTCGGCGTACGCCGGCTCAAACAGACACCACTCCGCCCGCAGCAGCACTGCCGACTCGGCGTTGTGCTCATCCATCGCCGCCACCAGCGGCGCCGCGGGCAATACTTCATCGAACGCCGTCGCCCCGCCGAGGCCGCCGCGCCATGCCGTCGGCGCCCACCGCCGCGCCGCGACCCAACGCGCGTCGCTCGTCGGCATCATTTCGCTCGGCGTCTCGAACAGTTGCACCGGCTTGTCGAAGCGTTCCGCCGCGATCAGCCCCGCCACCGCCGCTGCCTGCCCCGCCGGGTGCACGAGCACCAACCGACTGACGCCCGACAGCGTCGCCGCCCGCCGCAGCGTGTGCGTCAACACGTTCGCATCGCCCAGCACATCACCCAGCCGGGCCCGGTGCCCAAGTCGGCTTCGCTTCGTATCAGTCACAATCAAAGCAATCGGCGGCATAAAAATGGTTCAGTCAATAACCCGAAGTCCATCCCAAATAAAGCCCACGGATGTAGCGCAGCGAATCCGTGGGCACACGCCCAACCCACCCCACCAACTACCCCCCACTACCCAACCCGCGCCGCCCGATGCGCCGCCAACTGCGACTGCACCCGCTCTGCCGACTCGTGCAAAATGCGCAACACTTCATCGCATGCATCCTGCATCCACTCGACGTTGTCCATGTCGCGTTCCAGTTGCCGAACCTGCCGCTCGTAGCCATCATCACCCGCCGCCGCGATCGCGCGATCCGCCCGCGCCCGCCGGTAGGCCCCCACCGTGTTCAGCGTGTTGACCAGTTGAAACGCGTCTTTCAGTTCCGTGTCCAGCCGACGCTTCTGCTTGTTCAGCCGAGCGAACAGGTTGTCGACGCGCGCTCGATCGCGCTGATGTTCGATGATCTGTTTCAGCAGCGGGACCGTCCGCCGACACGTCTGCCGGACCTCGTGCACCTCGCGGACGCGACGCTGCAGCAGCGCCAGCAGCGACTGTAGCCGATCGATATCCAACTGCGCCGCCGGCTCGGGCAGCGTCGGCACGGGCTGAGTCGCATACGTCTGCAACACCTCCGCCAACGGCATTCGCTGCGTGTGCCGTTTCGCCACGCCGCCCTCGGTCGCATCAATCACGGTCTGCTCGGCGTTGGCGAAGTCACGCTCGAACTGCTTGAGGTATGTCAGCATCTGCTCGTTGGCGAAGATCGGCTGGCCGTTGACGTCCACCATCCGCCGAATCGTCGCCTTGCCCTGCACGACGCGCTGCCACTCCATCATCTCCAGCGTGTTGATCGGCGAAAGCTCCGACGACCAGACCTGATGCACCGCCGTGCCGGGGCAGTAGTAAAGCCCATCGGAGAAACCAAGGTCCTGCCCGATGAACGCGATCGGATCGCAGCCGAGGTATTGCGCCAAATAAAACGACAGATGCGCCACCGTCGCCCCACTGGGCAAACCCTTGCGCGAGCGGGCCAGCGGGCCAAGCAGATTGTCATTGAAACTGCTGCCGATCACGCGCACCGGCCCCGGAAAGCTGTCGAGAATGTTTGCGTGCGCCTTCGGCTCCGCCACCAGCGTCACGTCTGGCAAGTCCGGCAAGCCGTCATAAAAACGCTTGCTCACCGCGGCGTAATCCAGCGCCGTGACGAAGTCCGGCCGAATACCGCGATCCAGCAACGGCTTGAGCGCCGTCTGCACCGCGATCACCACCACCTTCCGCCGCACGTCCGGATCAAGCAGCAGATGCACGTTGCGCACCAGGCTCGGCCCCGCCGCGACGCAGATCGCCGGGCAACCTTTCGCCGCATTTTCCAAGTCGTCAATCGTCTCGCCCGCGTGGTACAGCCCAAGGTTCCAAGCCAGGTTCTGGCACGTTCGCGCCGAGTTCACCAGCGCCGTCGCGACGTTCGTGCGGAAGTACGCCAACGATTCGGTCACGGTGTGGCTGAAGACCTTGATCGCTTCCGGGTCGCGCTGCCGCGTCGGCGGATGAACCACCAGCTTCGTGCCCTGCGTCATCACCGCCGCGTATGGCTCGGTCTTTTTCATGAACGCCGACGGCTCAACCTCGCCCGCTACCAGCAAGACATTCTTCGCCCCCAGCCAACTCGTGTGATCAACCTTTTCCAGCACCGCCCGCAGCAGCGGCACGCTCGGCTCGAACACGATCAACAACGTCCGGTCGCGCGTCGCCTCCGCGAGCGCCAGCACATGATGCCCCACGCCCATGCCAAGCGCGACGACCGCCGCCGTCTCGCTGTAATCCAGCGAGCCGACCAGCTTCATCGCCTCTTTCTCAGGGTCGAACCGGCTGGCCAGCCACATCGCCCGGCCGTCGTGCTCCAGCGTCGCCGTCCAGGGGCCGGCCTTGCTCGCCTGCCACGCCAACGACGTCGGCTCGGCTGCCGCCAACCGCTCCGCCAGTTCCGCGTCCGACCGCCGAAGCGCCGCCAGATTCGCCGACAACATGTCACGCGCTTCAGCCATGCATCCTGCAATCAATATCGCACCAGCCCCCGCCGCCGGGCGAGCCTGTTCGAGGGCCCGGCCGTGGGGTTACGGCGTCTCCAATGCGTCACAAAGCCCCAAACGTTATCGGAAGATGCCCGGCCGCCGCTTGAACATCCCCGCTCCAGAGGCGATGATCCTATTTGTGGACATCGCACCCCCGCCGCTGTGGGAACATCTGCTGCTCGAACGGCCGTGGCCGCTCGTCGTCGCCCTGCTCGTCGGCGCGATCCTCATCCGCTACGTCGCCCGGCAGCGCCGACAGCCCGTCATGGGCCACGTCGCCCTGGGCCTGGCCATCGCCGCCGGCGGTGTGCTCGCCCTCGCGTGGACCGTCACCACCGACCGCCAACTGCTCGAACGCCACACCCGCCAGCTCGTCGCCGCCACCGAATCGCCCGGCGACTTCAGCGTCATCGACCGCCTGCTCGCCCCCGACGCGGTGCTCACCGGGCCCGACGGCGACGTGTGGATGAACCTGTCCGCCATCCGCAATCAACTCGAACAGGCCATCGACCGTTACACCATCGACGACCAGATCATCCGCGACATCGGCGCGGAAGTCACCGGCGACAACCGCGCCCGCTCCGCCTTCGATCTGCGCACCTACAGCGGCGCCCAGGCCGGCCTGCCCACACGCAGCACATGGACGCTGCACTGGCGTCGCGGCGACGACGGCGAATGGCGCATTACCCGCGTCCAGTGGGACTCATTCATGGACCGCCCGCCCAGCCGCAGCCTGTGGTAGTCCACCGACGCCGCATTGATCCACCGCCACCCACAATAAAGGCCCCGCTCATGACGTTTCGCATCCACCCGCTTCGCCGTTCGCCCGCGTGGCTCGCATTGCTCGCCATGCCCGCCCTGCTGCTAATGGCCATGCCCGCCATCGCGCCGGCGCAGGACGCCCCCGCCGCCATCGACCTCCGCCCCGACTGGCAGGTCGGCCAGACCGCCCGCTATGAAATCTGGTCCCATCGCCAACGACGAACCACCATGTCCATGGGCGGCGAGTCGCACGAGGTCAACGTCACCATGGTCACCGAAGGCGAAGTCACGTGGACTGTCGACCGCGTCAACGACGACGGCTCAGCCACGTGCACCATGGTCCTCGACTGGCTGAGCATGACCGTCACCGACAACGAAGGCGGCCAGCAGATCATCGACTCGCGACGCGGCAGCGGCGACGTCCCCGCGATGCACCAGGCGCTGCAAGCCATGGCCGGCCAACCCGTCCGCTTCGAGATCGCCTCCGATGGCAGCGTCGATTCCGTCGCCGGCGTTAACACCATCCGCCAGCGCACGGAGGCCGAGCCGATGGCCCCCGAAGATCGCGATTTCGTCCGCTCCGCAACCGAACTCGCCCTGCTCATCGCCGCGCCCGACAACGCCAACCCCGGCCAGACCTGGCAGACCCGCCACGCCTGGAGCCACGAAGCCGGCACGATGCACTACAACATCCGCCACACGCTCAACGACGTCGGCGAAGTCGAAGGCATCCCCGTCGCCACCGTCTACAGCGAAGCGCAGCTTGAGCTTGAAGTTGACGACGCGGACATGCCCCCCGACGCCCCGCCGATCGACATCCGCATGACGCAAGGCTCACGGCAGGGCCAGGTCATCTTCGACCTGCAACGCCGTGAAGCCGTGGGTCGAAACAGTCTCGAACAGACGACCATCGAGGTCACGGTGCGCATGCCCGAGCAGACACTGCGACAGCGCATCGACGAGACGATCCAAGGCCAGGCCCTTCGCATCTCGGAAGAGTAAGGCAGAAGCCCACGGCGTGACGCCGTGGGTTTCGAACGTCATTGCAAAAACGGATTGGTCCGCCGCTCCTCGCCGATCGTGGTCGTTGGGCCATGGCCGGGCAGGACGCGTGTCTCGTCGGGTAAGGTGAGCAGTTGTTCGCGAATGCTGGTCATCAGCGCGTTGCCGTCCGAGGTGGGGAAGTCATGTCGGCCGACGGAGCCGGCGAACAGCGTATCGCCCACGATCGCCACGCCGTGCTCGCGCTGATAGAGGCAGACCCCGCCGGGGCTGTGGCCGGGCGTGTGGCGGACTTCGAATTTCACATCGTCCAGTTCCAGCACATCGCCATGCTTGAACGTCCCCGTCGGCTCGGGGGCGACCACCGGGTCGGCCAGTGCAATCGAGAGGTTGAGCACCGTGTCGCCGGGGAACTCGCGCTCCGCTTCATGAATGAACATCGGCAGGTCGGGCCAGTGCAATCGCAGCTCCGGCAGGCCGGCGATGTGATCCACATGCGCGTGCGTCAACACGACCCGCTGAGGCGTCAGGTCCTGTCGATTGATAAAACTGAACATCGCCTCCGGCCCGAACCCCACGTCCACCAACCAGCACGCGCCGCTGTCCGTGTACAGTACGTAGCAGTTGGTCATCCAGTCGCCGAGCGTGAACGTTTCAATGTGCAGCTTGTTACTCATGATGCATGAAGTGTAGCGAGTTGATCGGTGTCAGGATTCCATCAGGACAATCGATCGAGAGGGAGCGAACGTGAGCAACTTTGATTACTTCGGCGGCGTGGACTTCAGCGGCGGCCGCGAACCGCTGGCGAACCTGTGGTCGGCCGTCGGCGTCGAGCGGGACGACCGCCTGCACATCGTCGACCTCCGCCCGCACGCGTTTCGCGAAGATCTGCGCCATTTCCTCTGCCATCCGCCGATCGACGCCGAGCGCGGGCTGTGGGGTATGGACTTTCCGTTCAGCCTGCCTTGCGCGGTGAGCGATGCGCTGATGAACCACGAAGGGCCAGCCACCTGGCAGGCGCAGGTGGAGTGGTTGGCGTTTCAAACGCCCGGCGATGTTGAAACAATGGCCAAACCTCACCGACAGACGTTGCGGGCGATCGACCCGCCCGGCGCGATGGCGGCACTGAACCTCCGCCTGCTCAAGCAGACGGTCGCGGGCGCTCGACTTTTAAATGAATTGTTGCATCAGGAAGGCGCAGCCGTCGCGCCGCAGATGCCGATCGGCACGGCGAAGTGCGTGTTCATCGAGGTGTACCCCTCGGCGACGGCGAAGGACTTGAGCTTGAAAGGCCGTAAGCCCAACCGCCCCGGCCAGGCGCGGGCTCGGCCGGAGATGCTCGAACCCTGGCTGCGGTTTGAACACCCGAGCCTCGCGGCCACCGCGGTGACGCTGGAAGACGCGTGGGATGCGGTGATCGCCTGCCTCACCGCCTGGCTGGTGCGCGACGACCTAAACCAGCCGACGCGCGTGGGCAAACATGAGCCCGCGGCGGTTGAACGCGAAGGGTGGATGTATCGGCATCCGGAGGCGGTGTGAAGGATGTCCGGAGCGTTAGTGAATAAAGCTCTTTTTCTTCTTACCCGCGAAGTAGCTTTCGATGACGGTCGAACTCAGATCGTCGCTGGTGCAGTAGTAGGCCATCCCGCGCGTGAGGCGGGTGAGGCGGTCGACGAAGCCGACCCAGTCCATGCCCCAGTAATCTTCGATTAATGCGAACGTGGCGATGCGGATGCCTTGCTGCTGGCACTTGAGCGCCTCTTTGAGCGTCGCGGTCGCGGTGCGTTCGTTGGGCGGATAAAGCAGGTAGAGCATCTCGCTGCCGGGTGTCGCTTCGTTGGGCTCGACATGCGCCGTCGGCTGGCCGTCGGTGATGACGAAGATCTGCTTGTTCATCGCGCCGCGTCGGCTGAGGATCTGCCTGGCCTGGCGTAAGCCGAGTTGCAGGTTGGTGAAGTGCAGCGGGATCTGGTCTTCGTTTTCGCGTGCCTGGTCGAGTGGCAGGCGAAGGCGGACCTGGTAGTCGCGGACGCTGATGGGCTTAGGCATGACCAGCGGCAAGTCGCGTTCGCGGATGGCATCTGCCATCGAGTAGAAGCCGACGAAGTCGAGCGTATCCTGCGGGAAGCGCTGCTGGATGAGGCCTGCCATGCCCAACGCGACGCGCTTGGCCTGATAGAACCGGCCCCACCGCATCATCGAGCCGGACTGGTCGATGAGGATGACGGTGGCGCAGTCGGCTGTGCCTTCGGTGACATGCAGATCGAAGTCGCCCGCGTTGATGTTGATCGGCAACGACGGGCCGGTCGCTTCGCCATGGCGGGCCTTGTCGGCAAGCTGGCGGGCCATGGCGTTGCGCATCGTCGCGCCGAAGTCGACTTCGCTCAGCGGGTCGCCGAACTCGTACGTCTTCGTGCCGTCGGTTCGTTCGCTCGTTCGGCCGGGGTTGCGCGTCTCATGCCCCTCCTTCGTGCCACGCTTGATGTTCTCAAAGATCTCCAGCAGCGCCTTGTGCTGAATGCCCTTGACCATCTTCGGCGTAAGCTGGTACTTGCCCTTGCCATCTTCGTCTTCGGACTTTTCAATCAACCCCGCTTCAATGAGCGACTCGATGTAGTCCTCGCCGTCTTCGTTCTCGACCTGTTCCATGGCGTCGAGCGCCTGCTCGCCGTACTGGAGGATGAACTGAACAAGCTTGGGCTCGGGGAACAGGGCGTCGGGCCCCTGAAAGGGTTGGCCGTCGAACTCGCTGTACTCGAATTTCATGCGCGGACCTTCCGGTGACGGGCGATGGACAGCCCAATCATAGGCGGCACATCGAGCCGTTTCGCATCCGACCATGGCAGGGCAAGCCCTGCCCTACTTCAGATCAACCGCGCCGAGGTTTTCCAGCGCCTTGGCCATCGCCTGTGTGCCCAGCTTGCCGCCGCCTGCTGCCGCGACGGCGCGGAAGTAGCCCTCGGCGGTGCTCGTACCGGCCAGCGGCAACCGCTGTTGGCGGGCCGTGTCGTCGACGATGCCCAGGTCCTTGAGCACGAGGTCGATCATGAAGCCGGGGTCGAAGTCACCCTTGGCGATGCGCGGGCCGAGGTTGGCCAGTTGCCAAGAGCCCGCCGCGCCGCCTGCGATGGCTTCGAGCATCTTGCTCACATCCAAGCCGGTCTTCTTCGCCATCGCCATGGCCTCGCACACGCCCATGAGGTTGCACACGACCGCGATCTGGTTACACGCCTTGCACGCCTGCCCGGTCCCGCTCTCACCGAGGTGCGAGATCGTCTTGCCCACCGCCTCGAACATCGGCTGAAGGCGTTGCACCGCGTCATCCGGACCGCCGACCATGATGCTCAGCGTGCCCTCGCGTGCGCCCACGTCGCCGCCGGAGACAGGCGCGTCGACGAGCGTGATGTCATGGCCCGCCAGCTTGCAGGCGAACTCGCGCGTCGCCATCGGACTGATCGTCGAATGATCCACCACGATCAGCCCCGGCTTCGCGCCCGCGACAACGCCATCGTCACCAAAGAGCACCTGCTCCACGTCGGCGGTATCGGTGACATTGAGGCAGATGACGTCAGGCCCCTTCGCCGCGAGGTCGGCGGGCGAGTCGGCGACCGTCGCGCCCTGCTTTGCGAACGGCTTGCACTTGCTTCTCGTGCGGTTCCACACCGTCAACGCAAAGCCCGCTTTCGCGAGATTGCTCGCCATGGCCGCGCCCATGATGCCCAGCCCGATGTAGCCGACCTGTCGGATTGACTCGTTCATGACGGCAGCCTTCCTGCAACTGGATCAAGGTGTTTTCGTCTTCGCCAGCTCAACCAGCACATCAAGCCCGCGGTCGAGCATCGCGTTGTCGCAGGCGTAGCTCAGGCGGAAGTGCGTATCGCGTTCGCTGAACACGTTGCCGGGGATGATGAGCAGCCCGCGCTTGACCGCCTGCTCGACAAACTGCGTAGCAGACATGCCCAGGTGTTCCGGCACTTTCAGAAACGCGTAAAACGCTCCGCCCGGCACGGTCAGCTCATAATGCGGCGACAACCGTTCCACCACGCGATCGCGCTTCACACGATACTGCTCCACCGGCTCGCTCATGTCCACATCCATCGCCAGCACACCCGCCACCTGCGTCATCGACGGCGCACACACGAACGAATACTGCTGCAGCTTGGTCATCTGTTCCACGATCGCTCGCGGGCCGACCGCGTAGCCCAACCGCCAACCTGTCATGCCATACGTCTTTGAAAAGCCGCGCAGCAGCAGCGTGTCGCGGCTGTACGCCATCGGCGACGGACACCGGCCGTCAACCTTCTCATAGCAGAACTCGTCGTAAATCTCGTCGCTCATCAGCAGCAGGTTGTGACGCCGCGCCAGCTCGACCACCATCTCGCAAACGCTCGGCGGCGCGACCACGCCCGTCGGATTGCTCGGCGAGTTGAACAGCAGCAACTTACTGCGCGGCGTGATCTTCGCCTTAAGCCGATCGGCGGTGAGTTGAAAGTCCGGGTATGTATCAACATAAACCGGCGTCGCGCCGCTGAGCGTGACCAGATGGCGGTACATCACGAAGTAAGGGTCGGGGATGAGCACTTCGTCGCCGGGCCCGACGCAGGTCATCAGCGCCAGCAGCAGGCCGCCGGACACGCCAGAGGTGATGAGCACGCCGGTGTCGTCTGGCAGCTTTCCGTCTGCCGCAGCGAACGTGTCGGGGAATTCGACAGCGAGCCTGCTCGCGACCTTGTCGCGCAGGTCGGCAATGCCTTGCGTCTGCGTGTAACGATTCTGCCCGGCGCGGATGGCGTCGCACGCGGCGTCTTTCACCACGTCGGGCACATCGAAGTCGGGTTGGCCGATGGAAAGGTTGATCGGGTCTTTCAGGTCCGCGGCGAGGTCGAAGACCCGCCGAATGCCCGAAGCGTCAATCGCCCGCAAGCGGTCGGTGATGAAGCGATCTGCGTCCATGTTGGTTTCGAGTTCCGAGTTTCGAGTTTCGAGTTGTGATCAGCGGCCAGTCTAACGCCCGCCGAATCGCCGTGCGACGTCCTTCTCCCAACTCGAAACTCGAAACCATAAAACTCGAAACTCTTCTCCCCCCGCCGCCCCTCGCGCACGAAAAACAGGCACGGCACGTCCGTGCCATGCCTGCCTTCATGTTCAATGCCATGATCGATCGACGAAGCGGCTTACTTCTTCGCCTCTTCCTCGGCCGGGCCCTTCTTCTTGGCCTTGCCACCGGCGACAACCTTGCGGTTGCCCACCTTCGGCAGGCCAAGCGGGTCGCCGCTGTCCATGTCGAACTTGCCACGGCCCTTAAGCTTGGCGACACGCTCCGCCCGGCTGAGCACGTTGCGGTGCTTGTCCAGGCTGCCACCGGTCTTCAGACTTCGATCAAGACTCATCGCTGACGCTCCAATTAATAGACGTAGACAGGCCTCAAGGCCCGTTATATCGCTTCGGGTACATCGACTCCAGGGCGTCGCCCCGGCCACGGTTGTGGCGTTGCCACGCTCGACCGATCGCCCGCAGCTCACGCTCGTATTCCCGCCGCTCCTCAGACGAAAGATCCTCCCGGTGGAAACCACGGTCCACCGCGATCACTTCCAACTCCCGCCTATTCTGCACCGATTCGAGCACCGTTGCAACTCCGTGCTCCGCCGCCAGCCAATCCGCCAGCACCCGGGCCGCGTCCGGCGGGTAAAACGCGAGCACAAAATAGTTCCGCCCCGGCTCACGCGGATCGCCCGAAACCGCCGCCGCCTGACCGCCGCCGCCGGCCGACGGTTCGCCCGACGCACCCGAACTCACTTCAGCAGCACCACTTACCCCTGCCGTCGCCCCACCCGCTCCGCCGTTGCCGCCACGACGGACCGGCGCGGCACGAATACCGGAATCCTCCACCGGCCAGGCCTCCTCCGCCGCCGTCACCCCTGCCGACGTGCCGCGCGAATGGCCCACCCAGTACGACAGCATCAAAAGCCCCACCAGCGCCACCACCAGCACCACCGCCAACCCCCGCGGCACGCGCAGCACCACCGGCGACCCCGCCCCCAGACTCGCCCACCAGTCGGACGCAAACGCAAAACGGTCACCCAGCCCCCGCAGACCGCCACCAATGCCTCCCTCGGACGACCACGCCGGCGCACGCGACACCGGCTCACGCGCTGGCTCCACGCCACGCGTCGCCTGGCCCATCACCTCAAACGGCGTTGATCGATTTCGTCGCATCACCATTCACCTCACCCCACCCCAGTCTTAAACATACCCCGAACCCCACACCCCACCCCCCAACCAAAAACCAGAAACCAGAAACCAGAAACCAGAAACGATCCTACCCCCCCACAGCGATCGCGCTGGCCATGGCCTGCCCCTTCACGTGCGTGATGCTCAGCCACCAGGTTTCGATGCCCATTTCCGCCGCGACCACGGCGCAGCGCCCATGCAGTCGTACGGTGGGCCGACCCGACGGTTCGCGCACCACTTCGGCGTCGGTCCAGCCGATGCCGCCTGTCCAGCCCGTGCCGAGGGCTTTGAGGATAGCCTCTTTCGCCGCGAATCGGCCGGCCAGGTGCTCGACCTGCCGTTTGTGGTTCGCTGCCGCGTACGCCTGTTCGCCCTCGGTAAAACATCGGCTCAGGAACCGCTGGCCGTGCACTTCGAGCATGTGCGCCACGCGTGGCGTATCCACCAGGTCGATCCCATGCCCGAGAATCCGCATCCCCCCAGTCTCCCACGCCGCCCGCTCCCCGGCAAGCTGAGGGGCCGTGGGAATTGCTAAACGCTGATTGCTGATTGCTGATTTGGGGGAAGCCACGCCGATACGATCAACGATTAGAAATCAGCAATTAGAAATTCCGACTGATTCGGCCCTTCCCTAAACCAGAAACGAGAAACCACAAACCACCTCCTCATCCTCATCCCAGTCAAGCCGGGCCTTGGATTGGCCGAGAATAGTCTCAACGGTGGGTCAGCCATTACGGAAAAATTGGCAACGGTGAGAACCTGGTAAAAAAAGAACAAGGTTGTGTCGTCGGCCGGACCCGGATACAGTTTGTGCATACGTTCATTCGGTTATCCGGCTTCACGACAACTTGATTGGAGGGACATCCCCCCCTGTAACTGCGCCAAGCGGAGCAGGTGGCGGTGCGTGTTCGCCCATGGCGGAATTTCACGAAATCGCGGGCTACCAGGTCTTGTCTACGCTTGGCCATGGTGCAAGAAGCACGATCTATGCTGTTCGCAGCAAGCGTGGCGATAATTACGCGCTCAAACGCGTCGTCAAACAGTCACCTTCCGATCAGCGGTTCGTCGACCAGGCGATCCTCGAACACAACATCGCCAAGCAATTCGACCACCCTGCCCTTAGGCAGAGCTACAAGCTCATTCGCCAGCGGCAATTCATCCGCGTCAGCGAAGTGCTGGTGCTGATGGAACTCGTGCAGGGCGTCACCCTCGAACAGCATTCGGTGGACGATCTGGCCGGGTTGCTGGAGATCTGCCAGCAGGCCGGCCACGGGCTCGCCGCGATGCACGCGGGCCGCTATGTCCACGCGGACATCAAGCCCAACAACATCATGATCAACCAGGAAGGCCGAGCCAAGATCATCGACTTCGGCCAGAGCTGTCCGATCGGCACGATCAAAGAGCGGATTCAGGGCACTCCGGACTACATCGCCCCCGAGCAGGTCCGCCGTGAGCGGATCACCATCCAGACCGATGTGTTCAACTTCGGCGCGACGCTCTACTGGCTGCTCACCCGCCGCCACGTACCCACGCTGATCCCCAGGGGGCAGGCGGGCATCAGCATTCGCACGCACAACACCTGCCCCCCGCCAATCGAGGTCAACGAGCAGGTTCCCCCCGCGTTGTCATCATTGGTGATGGACTGCATCGAAACCGAGCCGGCCGACCGTCCCGTTTCGATGGGCGCGGTGCTGGATCGTCTTGCCATCGCCACCACGCAGGTCGAGCGTCAGGAGGCGAATAAGAGCACGCGTCGGGCCGTGCCCCGTCGCAGCGCATCGTAGTCGCATCCAGGCAACATCAAAACACATACCACGCACGACGCCCACGGCGTCACGCCGTGGGCGTCCATCCAAGCTCCAATCTGCCCCAACACCGACTGCCGTCACATCGCCAGCAGAATCAGCGCCAACAGTAGAAATGCCGCCACCACCCAGCCGCAGGTCGCGATCCAGAACATCGGCTGGCCGGTCAGCGGTTCGCCCGAGCCGAACTGCAACACCTGCGTCTGGCCCGATGGCCCGTCGTCAGGCTTGCTGAGCGCGGTGATCGACCCAAGATCGAACATGTGTCGGGCCTGCATCGGCGGCTCGCCGCTCTGCACCGCTTCAAGGTCCTGCAGCAGGTCGGCGGTGTTCGCGTAGCGCTGCTCGGGGTCCTTGGCCATGCACACCTCGATGATCTCGGCGATGCCGGTGCTCAACTCCGTGTTCAAATGGTCCGGCGGGGTCAGCTCTTCCTTCAAGTGCTTGTGCATCACCGCCGACGGCGAAGGACCCTCGAAAGGCACTTGCCCGGTGACCATGTGGTACAGCGTCGCCCCCAGCGAGTAAATGTCCGCCCGGAAATCGACGTTCCGTGCCCCGCGAATCTGCTCCGGCGAAATGTAATAAGGCGTGCCAAACGCTTTGCCCGCCTCCGCCTCCGCAGCCTCGCGGTCGCTCACCGCGCGAGCCAGGCCCATGTCGGCCAACTTGGCCCGGCCCTCTTCGGTGATCATGATGTTCTTCGGCTTCACGTCGCGGTGAATGAAGCCCGCTTCGTGAGCGTGATGCAACGCCCGCGACACCTGAATCGCCAACGACAGCGCATCTTTCTCGTCGTAGCGCCCTCTTCGCGTGATGTCGTCGAAGACGGTTCGGCCCTCCACGTACTCCATCACGAAGTAGTGGTACTCACCCGCCTTGCCCACGTCGATCGCCTGCACGATGTTGGGGTGGTTCAGCTTCGCGGCCGCCTTGCCCTCAGCGTAAAAACGGTCGACGAACTGCGGGTTGTTCGTGTGCTTGCGCGGCAGCACTTTGATCGCCACCGCCCGGTCGAGACTGATCTGCCGGGCTTTGTAGACGGTCGCCATCGCACCCGCACCCAGGCGTTCGAGAATCACGTAGCCGGGGATCTGCTGCCCGCGCCGCTGCTCCTCGGCCTCGGGGCGGATGCGCTCGATCTGCTTCTGCGTGGCGACGCCTTCACCGATGAGCACCTCGGCGAGCGAATGACCGCTGGCCGAGTCGTCGGCACTGCCCGCACGACTGCGCTGCAGTTCAACGCAACGCTGCACCTCTTCAGGCGTGGCGAGTCCCTTCTCAACGACCATGCGGCCGATGAGGGAATCCAGACTGCTTTGGGTTACTTGCTCGGCCATAAATTCACCACAAAGGCTCTCTACGACGCAGGCGGACAGGAACAGGCGAAATGAGTATAACTACCTCTGCCCGGGGACGGTAGAAACCCTTACCAAGAATGTCAATCGGCAGCTTTCGCACGTCAGTGCAGTTATCAACATTCACTACTTCATTTTATGCTGCTTGCACCGGGCAGGTCAGCGGACATACCATCCACGCCATGCCCGCAAGCCCATTGGTCGAGTCCCCCCGCCGACAACGCCAGCTCGTCGCCGTGCTGATGTTCCTCGTGTTCATGGGCTCGATCGGCGCGGCTTACCTGTTCAGTGAAGCCCGCATTGGCCAGCAGCAGGTCCGCTTCCGCACCGAGCAGATCGACCGCCTCCGCTTCCAAGTGCCCGAGCACTGGCAAACCGACGAGCAGGCGCAGCAAGCCCTCGGCATCGCCGGGGCACGCGTGTTGCGAAACCCCGACCGCCCCCACCAGATGCTGCGCATCCTGCCGATCGAGCTCGAAACGCCCCAGGCGCCCGAGAACATGCTCAACTACGCGACGGTCGCCCTCCTCGGCGAGCAGGAGATTCAGACGTTCCAGTCGCTCTACGTTCAAGTGCCCTCGCCCGGCAGCGCGTTACAGGTCGCCGACCGCACGGGCATCAGTCGGCCGGACCCCAGCCGACCGGAGGTCCGCGTCCACCTCATCGCCGCGATGACTGTCGATCAGCGGACCCATTGGATCATGCACCTCGTCGACGAGCCGCAGGCCGGCGAGCCGCCCGGCCGAGTGCTGCAACAAAACGCCATCCTCTTCCGACACATCGAACGTTTCGTCGAAGTGCCCAACGGCCATGAAAACGACGAAAACGACGCCGATGACGACGAAATCGCCCCCTCCGCCGAACCCGACGAGCCCGCCGACGGTACAGAACCCACGGCCGAGTCGCCCGAGCCGTCGGACTGACTGCCCACGTTTTTCACCCAAGCGACGCGCGTTTCGTTGCATCCACCAGGAGCCCCGCATGACCTGGCGCCACTGCCTTGGCTGTCTGACCGCCCTCGCCCTGCTGCTCGCTCTCACCCCCGCCCATAGCCGCGCGGACGACAGCCTGCTCGCCGACGAGCGATGGAGCGAGTCCGCCTTCGGCCTGTCGCTGCGCCCGCCTGCGGGCTCGACGCTGTACGAGCAGACCGCCGACCGCGCGATCGCCACATTCCTCGTCGACGACGACATGAGCATCCGCGTCCACTTCCGCCAGGCGGAGGAGCGCGTCACCCTCGACCTCGTCCGTCAACGGGCTGCTGAGCAGTTCACCTTTTACTACCCGGCCGCCGTGGTGGTGGAAGACGACGTGGAGGAGATCCGCATCGCCGACCGTCGCGGGGCCCGCTGGTACTTCCTCGTGCCCGGCGACGAAGGGCAATGGGTGGCGGGCCAGGCGTTCGTGATGATCGACCCATTCACCGTGGCGATGTTCCAATACGAGTCGGACGCGCACTCGTATGAGCGGTCGCGCCGGATCTTCGAAGCAGTGCTCGACAGTGTCGAGCTGATGCCGCCGGACGAGTTGGATCGGCAGCGGACGGCGTTGATCGAGGCGGGCGACGCGTGGCTGGCGGAGGTGGACTTCGCGGCTGTGGAAGGCGTGCTGCCCGAGCGGCAGTTCATGCGCGTGATCGAAGGCGACACCGACGTCGGCTACCAGCGCATCGTCACCGAACACGTCGAAAACCTCGGCGAGGCGGGCGTGGAAGTGCGCATTCAGGCCCGCGATCTGGTCGGCGACGGCCATGCCTACGACAGCCAAAGCGAGCTGTTCCTCGGCGAAGGTGAGCAGACTGAGTTGTGGTCCAGCGTTACGACGCTCCGCCCCAAGGAGCAACCGCAGCAGCCCGCGGGCCTGCAATCGCGGGAGCAGCTCCAGCCGCAGCACGGCACGGAGCAGACGTGGACCGACACGGGCTTGCGGTCGCATAATCGCATCAGCGTCAGCCAGGAGGGGCCCACGCAGATCGAAAGCCGTAACTGGGAAGTGCCGCCGAAGGCGTACGCGTCGCAGGTGGTGGCGCAGGCGACGCCCGCCCTGATGGCAAAACAGGCGGCGGCCGGTCGGCCACCGGCGGCGATGGCGTTTTACGCCTACCACCCCAGTGCCGGGCGGCTGATGCTCCGGGCGGTGCGCATCGAGCCCAGCGACGACGGCGGCTGGCGGGTGTACGACCGCCCCGCACCCGACCGGGCGGAGCAAGTGTTTCACTTTGACGCGGAAGGCCAACTGATCGAGCATCACACCGGCGACGGACGAGTGTCCCGCCCTGCCACCGAAGACGAAATCCGGGCCGTCTGGGGTCGGTGACGCCTCCCGCTTTGCAGTGTTTACCGTGAACACACATTCTTAAACCCGGCCGATGCACCCACGGCCGAGTTATCGACGTAAAATAGATGTGGTACGAACGAAATCTGTAATCAGGAGTAGGCCCCCTTTGGAGTTGACCATCCAGCTTCCGCACGGCGAAGAGCGCCTCGGCGTGACCGGCGCGGCGGAACGGAACCTGAAAATCATCCGTGAGTCGCTTGGCGTGACCGTCAGTGCTCGCAACGGCTCATTGCGCCTAAGCGGCGACAGCGACGCCGTGGGCCGGGCGGCGCACGTGATCGAACAGCTCGGCGACGCGGCCCAGCGGCAAAAGCCCTTGAGCCGACAGCAGTTGCTCGACGCGATCGCAAACGTCGAGCGGGTCGAAACCTCGAAACTCGTCCGCCGCGACACGGGAGGCCCCAAGGCCCCGTTGGGCGACCAGCTCGACGTCTACCTGCGTGGCCGATCGGTCAAGCCGATGACCGAGGGCCAGCGGACCTACCTCAACGCTTTGCTCAACCATGACCTGACGTTCTGCTGCGGGCCGGCGGGCACGGGTAAGACGTATGTGGCGGTGGCGGCGGCGGTGGCGATGCTCAAGCGAGGCGATGTACGCAAGCTGGTGCTCGCCCGGCCGGCGGTGGAGGCGGGCGAGAAGCTCGGCTTCCTGCCGGGCACGATGCAGGAAAAGGTAAACCCCTACCTGCGTCCCTTACTCGATGCGCTGCACGACATGATGGAGTTCGACCAGATCAGCCGGTACATGGCGGCGGACCTGATCGAGATCGTACCGCTGGCGTTCATGCGCGGCCGAACGCTGAACGACGCGACGATCATCCTCGACGAGGCCCAGAACACCACAAAAAGCCAGATGCTGATGTTCCTCACCCGCCTCGGGCACGGGAGCAAGATGATCGTCACGGGCGACACCTCGCAGATCGACTTGGAAGACCCGCGTGAATCAGGACTTGTGGACGCGATCCATCGGCTGGGCAAGACGCGCGGCGTTGCGAGCGTCGCTCTGGACAGCGCCGATATCGTCCGCCATCACCTGGTGCAGCGGATCGTCGCGGCGTATGGCGAGCAAAAAACGGATAGCCGCCCGCCTGCGACGTAGTGCAGGCGACGGCCTTGCCAAGCCCTCGCGACGGATGGCAGTAGGGAAATCAGGTAGTTTGTCTGGCTCGCACTGGTCAGCCGGGCAAAGGCGAGTAGAATCCTCGTTCGTGCAGTCGGCCGGTGAACTGGCCGATGTTGAGTAACTGACCGTTCGCCAGTGGCGGGCGTGATCGTGACCGCGGGAGAAGACGGGCCGCAACGCCCCAGCTAACGCTCATGGCCAACGGCAAGAGCCATACCGCCCGTCGACGCGAGGTCAGGCGAAACCTGCCCCGCACGGACCCGAAGTGGATGCGTCCCATCCAGCGCCGCGAGGCGATCTGGACCACGCTCTACCTGGTCCTGTTCGTGCTGGTGACGAGCCTTGTCGCCATCCCCGACAACGTTCGCTTCCGCTATGAAGCAGGCCAGGTGGTCGATCAGCCCATCGTCAGCCGAGTGCAGTTTGACGCGATCGACCTCCAGGCCACGGAAGAGCGCCGCACGGAAGCGATGAACCGCGAGCCGCGCGTCTTCGTGCCCAACCAGGCTTACCTCGAATCGGTGCGCGAACGCTTCGCGGGGTTGATGGCCCTGGCGGACCAGGACTCGCTGGAGCAGATCGCCAGCGAAACGCGCGAGCAACTGCAACTGACCCGTCGCGGTCTGGACGAGCTTCGCCGATTTGCCGACCCGACCTCCGAGCCCACCATTGAAAACTGGCACGAGCGGATCGACGCGTTCCTCCAGGGTATGTTCGACCTGGCGGTGCTCGAACCCGAACAGTATCGCGCCCGCACCGACCCCCGCACCGCTGTGGGGCGAATCATCATCTTCCACCCCAATCCACGTGAGGGCCACTCCCGCGAGCAGGCCCGCTATGGCAATGTGCTCATCAGTGTCGACGACCGGACGACGTTCCAGAAGAACATCGAGCCGTTGACCGTCCGCTTTCCGCCGGCGTTGCGGGACACGGTGGTCGCGGTGGTGATGCAGAGCCCCGAGCCGACGTACGTCTTCAACAGCGAAGCACGTGAGTTGAGCCAGCAGCGTCGACAGGACCGTTACGACCGCGAGCCGGCGGTGGTGGTGACGCACGAGCCGAACGACATGCTCGTCGCGGCCGGCACGGAATTGACGACCGCTCACCTGGACTTGTTCGAGGCGGAGCGGGCCGCGTATCGCGAGCAGCTTTCGCAGGTGCAGCGGATGCTTCAGCCCATGGCGATCGTCGGGCTGATGCTCGTGCTGGGCCTGGCCGTGTGGGGCTACATCATTCACTACAACGACCGGGTGGTCCGCAACCCGATGCGCGGGTTCGCGCTGATGGCGTTGCTGCTGCTGTGTCATGCGTTGGCGGTTTGGTTGACGCAGGTACAGCCCGGGCTCTTGTATGTGACCGCATTGTTCCCGACGCTGCTGGTCGCGATCGTGCTGACCATTGCGTACGACCAGCGGTTCGCACTGGCGATAGGCGGACTGCACGCGCTGCTGGTGGTGATGAGCCTGGCACTGACGCCGGGGTTTGCGTTGGTGATGCTCACGGGCGTCGCGGCGGCGGCGGCGCTGCTCAACGACGTGCGTAGCCGATCGACCGTCGTGCTGGTGGGCGTGTGGAGCGGGCTTGCGATGGGCGGCGCGGCCATGCTGACGGGCCTGTTCGAACGGCCGCTGCATCTGGGCGGCGCTTATCAACAACTGCTTTACGATGCAGCCATGGCGGTCGCGACCGGCGGCGCCACAGGCCTGGTCGTCCAAGGCATGCTGCCGAGCATCGAGAAGGCGTTCCGCGTCACCACTGCGATGACGCTTCGCGAGCTCAACGACGCCAGCCATCCGCTGCTGCAACGCCTCGCTCAGGAAGCGCCGGGCACGTATCAGCACTCGCTGCGCATCGCAGACATCGGCGAAGCCGCCGCCGACGCCATCAACGCCAACTCACTGCTGTGTCGCGTCGGTGCGATGTATCACGACATCGGCAAGGTCAACAAACCGCAGTACTTCATCGAAAACCAGAGCGGCGGACCCAACCGCCACAACAAGCTCAGCCCCGCGATGTCGCTTCTGATCATCGTCGGCCACGTCAAAGACGGTATTGAAATGGCCCGCGAGTATCACCTGCCCGCCGACATCCGCCACTTCATCGAATCGCACCACGGCACGACACTCGTCGAATACTTCTACCACGCCGCCCGCAAACAGAAAGAAGCCGAGGAAGCGCCCGGCCCGAGCGAGTTCGAGTTCCGCTACCCCGGCCCCAAACCGCAGACCAAGGAAGCGGCCATCATGCTGCTGTGCGACTCGATCGAAGCCGCCGCCCGCAGTCTGCCCGAGCCCACGCCGGTCCGCCTGGAACAGATCGTCCACCGCATGGCGACCAAGCGCCTCATGGACGGTCAGTTCGATGAGTGCAACCTCACCCTCGCCGAGTTGCACCGCATCGAGCAGGCGATCACCAAGATGCTCTGCGCCATCTACCACGGCCGCATCAAGTACCCCACCGCCAACCGCGACGACGATCAGCAAGAGCGCGGCGACACACGCGAGGCCGCCCTCGCCGTCACGCCGCAAGCCGACCAGCCACCGCAGCCGCAGACCGCGGCGTCGTAAACCAATCGACAGCGGTCAAATCCATCCGCGTCGGCGGAACCACGACAACATCCCGCCCGCCGTGCCGAGGAAAATCGCCCACACCACGGCGTACGACCACCGCCATTCCAGCTCCGGCATGTGCTCGAAGTTCATGCCGTACACGCCGGCGAGAAACGTCAGCGGAATGAAAATCGTCGCGATGATCGTGAGCACCTTCATCACCTGCGACATGCGATTGCTCACCGCGTTCACCCACATGTCCGAGAGGCTCATCGCGATCTCGCGATACGTCTCCACCAGGTCGAGCAGTTGCACCGTGTGGTCGTACACGTCGCGCAGATATAGCCGAGTGATGCTCGAAAGTTCAACGTGCTCCATGCGCTGCAGGCTGCTGATCAGCTCACGCATGGGCCATATCTCGCGGCGCATGAGCATCAGCTCGTGTTTAAGGTGATGCAGCTCGCGCACCGTGTTCGCATCGCCCGCGAGTACGATGAGGTCCAGATCCTCCAGTTCGCTCGAATAATGCTCGAGCACGGGGAAGCAGTGGTCCACCACCGCGTCGAGCAGCGCATAAAGCAGGAAGCTTGCATCGTTCGTGCGCAGGCGTGATCCTTTGGTGTTGATGCGTTCGCGGATCGCGCCCCAGACGTCACCATGTTTCTGCTGGAAGGTGAGCACGGTGTCCGTGCCGAGGAACATGGTGATCTGTTCCGAATCGAGTCGGCCTTCGATCAGTTGCAGCATGCGCGCAACAACGAACAAGCGTGGCCGAGGTGTTGCCGGGTCATCCACATGGTTGAACATCTCGACCTTCGGCCGCTGATGCACATGCAGAATGTCTTCAATCGCCAACGGGTGAAAGTGATACGACCGCGCGAGCAACTCAATCACCGGCATGTCCGTCAAGCCGTCGACATTGATCCATCGCACAGCCGTGCTCTCCTCGCGCGGCCGCTGCAGAAACGCCGCCAGCTTCCCGACGTCGGTGATGTCATGCGTCGTCGCGCCATCCGGCCCGTAGTCGATGCACGTCACGCGCGCCGACGCCTGCTCGGCGATCGGCAGCTTCGCAAGCTGGTGCACCTCAATGCCGGGCGTCGCGCCAGGCTGCGGCTTGATCCGCCGGGGGATCGGAATACGCGGTAATGTGCGACGCACCTGCCGCATCGTCGCCCGCGCCCGCCGCGATGCGGCCGAGAATGGATCAGACCTTGAAGACGACTTGCCATTGTCGTTGCTTGCCATGCCATCAGTGTAACGAGCGAGCGTCAAACTCAATCATTGCCCTCGGCAGCGATCGCCTCGAACTCGCTCTTGAGCGCACCATAGAGCCGTTGATATTGCTTATGCCAGGCACCGTAACGCTTGCTTCGCTCGGCGTCGGGCGTGAGCGACTCGGTTTCGCGAATGATGGCGTTGCACGCCTCGGGCACGCTCTGCCAGACCCCCGTTCCCACGCCTGCGAGGATGGCGACGCCATAGGCTGGCCCTTCGTCACTGTTGATGGTCGCAACGCGTCGGCCGTACACGTCGGCCTGAAGCTGCCGCCAGAAGGCGCTCTTCGCACCGCCGCCGGACAGCCGTACGGTGTCGACAGCGATGTCCATCTCGCGCATGATCGTCAGCGCGTCCGCCATGCCATATGTGACGCCTTCGATCAGCGAGCGGATCATGGCTGACCGATCATGCCGCGCGGTCAATCCGATCCATCCGCCACGCGCGTTCGGGTCCGGGTGCGGGCAACGCTCGCCCGTGAGGTAAGGCAGGAAGTAAAGCCCTTCGCAGCCGGCCGGCGCTTTCTCCGCCTCGGCGATGAGCAGTTCGTACGGATCAACGCCCTGCTGCTTTGCCGCCGCGACCTCCGCTTGCCCCAACTGATTGCGGAACCACTGAAACGAGCCGCCCGCCGACAGCATGCAGCCGAACACGCACCACTTGCCTTGCACCGCCGAGCACATGGTGTGCACTCGGCCTTGTGGGTCGTACGTCGGCTCGTCGGCATGCGCGAACACCACGCCCGACGTGCCCAGCGTCGCGCTGACAATCCCCGTTGTGACGATGCCATTACCCACCGCCCCGGCGGGCTGATCGCCGCTGCCGCCGACCACCGGCGTGCCCTGCTTCAAGCCAAGCTTCGCCGCCGCCTTCGCGTGCAGTTTGCCGCTGACGACATGCGACTCGTAGCACGTCGGCAGCAGCGCCTTATCGATCCCCAGCAGGCCGATGAGCTTGTCGTTCCACTTGCGCTGTTTTACATCAAGCAGCAGCGTACCCGACGCGTCGCCCACCTCCGTCGCATACTCGCCGGTCATGCAATAGCGGATGTAGTCCTTCGGCAGCAGGATGTGTTTCGTCTTCTCGTAAACCTCGGGCTCATGCTGTCGCACCCAGAGAATCTTCGGCGCGGTAAAGCCCGTCAGTGCCGGGTTGCCGACCATCTCGATCAGCGCCTTTCGGCCGCCGGCCTTTCGCTCGATCTCGGCACACTGTTCGCCGGTGCGCTGGTCGTTCCACAACAGCGCCGGCCGCAGCGGTGTTTCATCATCCGCCACAAACACACTGCCATGCATCTGCCCCGACAGCCCGACAGCGGTCACGCTCTGTCCATCAATGCCTGCCTTGTCGATCACCGCCAACGTCGCGTCACATGTCGCCTGCCACCACTGGCTCGGGTCCTGCTCCGACCAGCCGGGCCTGGGCGAACTGATGTCATGCTCCGCCATCGCGGTCGCGATGACGTTGCCGTCGTGATCGCAGACAAGCGTTTTCGTGCCGGACGTGCCGATGTCAATGCCGAGCAGATAAGCCATGGACGGGATCTCCTTCGCGTGGATCGTGGCCGTCCATGATAATGGCATGTTGTCAGGGCGTGGAAGATGCCGATTCGAGAACGAGCCGTTCGCCGGTGTCGTCCACGTTCACGACCAGTTCGCCCCATTGCCATTGCCCGGCGGAACGTTCCAGAACAGCGTAAACCGTGCCTCGCCCCTGGGGGCCGCGGATGCTGAAGCTCAGGTCCGCCTCACCGCCGCCACCGGCGTAGTTGATGTTGCCCGAAACCAGCCAACCGGACTCAATTGGTTGGCCAAGCGCTGCGAGCACTTCCGGGTCGCGCTCGACGCGCTCCATCGTCAGTTGGTAAGGCTCGGTCTGACGAATCATGCCGAACACAAACACAAACATCCCGCCGCAGCACACCGCCGGCGAAAGCACGAGCACGATCACCATGGTCGGCACGAACCATTTCCAGTTACGTCCCCACCAGTTCGGACGATCGGCCGAAGGCGGCGCTACGGTGTCCATGCAATCCCCTTTCGAGCTGCACGACATCATACACCGTTACGCGTAGGACGACGCTTGCACTTCGCCGCGGGCACGGCGGGCGGCGGCGCGCTCCTTGCCGAGCTTTTTCACAATGCCGCTGCTGCGCAGTTCCTCCAGCGGATCGACCGGCAGGCCGTTCGCCTTCCGCCACTTCGCCAGCGCGGGCGTCACGTCCGCCTCGTACGCCTGCTTCAAACATCGCTCGGCCGCGACAATGTCACCCGCGGCCTGCGCCTTGGCCAGCGCCTTGCGATCCACAATCTGCGCCTTGGCGAACAGCGACTGCGCCTCCATCACCGTTTGCACCATCGCTTCGAGCTTCGGCTTGAGGTTGTGCGACTGATCCACCATATACGCCACATCGGGCAGCTTCTTCAGATCACGTTCAAACGCGTATTGCGCGATCTGGTCGAAGATGCGGAACATCGCGTACGGGTCGATGCTGCCGAGCGTCAGGTCGTCGTCCGCGTACTTGCGGTCGTTGAAGTGGAAGCCGCCGAGCATCCCTTCGTCCAGCAGGAACGCGACGATGTGCTCGATGTTCGCGCCGGGCAGGTGGTGGCCGGTGTCGACGAGCACCTTGGCCTTCGTGCCCGCATGCCGGGCGAACGCCGCGGCCATGCCCCAGTCGGCGATGTCCGTGTGATAAAACGCCGGCTCGAACGGCTTGTACTCAATCAGCAGCGTGCTGCCTCGCCACTGCTTGGCCATGCGGTCGTGAATTTTCTTCAGCGCCCCTTGCAGATCGCGCTTGCGGCGGTAGATCGAGTCCTGCCCCGGGTAGTTCGTGCCGTCGGCGAGCCACATCGTCATCAGCTTCGAGCCCACTGCCTTGCCGATGTCGATCGAGTCGTAGCTGTGCTTGATCGCCGCATCGCGGGCGGCCTTGTCCGGCGAGCAGAACGAGCCGAGTTTGTACGCCTGGTCCTGGAAAACGTTGGGGTTGATCGAGCCAACCTTGACGCCGTGCTTCTTCGCGAGCCTGGCGACCTTTTTCGGATCTTCACCGGGCTCGAAGTCCCAGAGCACATGCACCGCCACCGTCGGGCACGCCCCGGTAAGCTGATGTACCAGCCCGGCGTCGTGAAACTTCTCTTCCACGGTCGACGCGGCGGCGTCCTGGAAGAATTTGCCAAAGCGCGTGCCTGTGTCGGCGAAGCCCCACGAGGGGAGTTCGATGGCGAACTGGTCCAGGGCCGAGCGGATCTGTCGGATGTCTTTGTTGTTCATGCCTAGAGTGTACAACAGATTTTCCGTATGTTGTGGGCACGATACGGACACACGATGCACTCAAAGGAGACTGACCATGAGCGACCTCAACGGCAAGCGCATTCTCATTTTCGTCGGAGACGATTACGAAGACCTCGAACTGCAATATCCCAAATATCGCCTGCTCGAAGCGGGCGCGGAAGTCGTCGTCGCGGGCGTGGAGGCAGGCAAAGTCCACCAGGGCAAACACGGCTACCCGCAGAAGGCCACCGCGGCTGTCCGCGATCTCAGCGCCAGCGATTTTCACGGCCTGGTCATCCCCGGCGGCTGGATGCCCGACAAGCTCCGCCGATACGACGAGGTGAAGGACATCACACGCGAGATACACGAAGCCGGCAAGTGCGTCGCATCGATCTGCCACGGTCCGTGGATCGACATCTCGTCGGGCATTGTTGAAGGAGCGACCTACACGAGCACACCCGCGTTGACGGATGATCTGCGCAACGCCGGCGCGAAGTGGGTAGACCAGGAAGTGTGCGTGGATGGCAACCACGTGACCAGCCGTCGGCCGGACGACCTGCCGGCGTTCTGCCGAGCGATGCTTGAGGTGATGGGGGCGTGAGATTTAATTGCTGATTTCTAATTGCTGATTGCAGATTGCTGATTGCTGACGGGTGGGGACCCCCGGAATTCGCTGCGCTATATCCGTGGGCTTTAATGGGGGCTCTGTATTCCAATCAGCAATCAGCGATTAGAAATCAGCGATAAAAAAACCCCCGGGCGGACCGCTCGTCACCCAAGAACCGAGCGGTCGCCACGGGGGTTGCTCTCTCTCCACCTCCTGCGATCTCCACCTCCTTTGATCGCTTTGCCTGCCGCAGTGCGCTTAAGCGGCGCGGGCCTGCGGGTTGATCTCGTCCTCAGCAAGGCTGGTGAGCTTCTTGTCGGTTTCGCCTTCTTCATCGAGCGTCTGCTGAAGCAACTGGGCGCAATCCTGTCGGCCGAGGTGCTTCGCGAGCGTGCGCAGCGTGCCGTAGCTGGCAATCTCGTAGTGCTCGACGCGCTGAGCGGCGGCGATCATCGCGGCGTCTCGCACCTTCTCGTCACCCTTGGCGGAGATCATCTCGTCGCCCTCGGCGATCAGGCCCTTCATGGCCTGGCAGGTTTCGCGCTTCGGCTCAAGCTCACACTGGCGGAAGACCTGCTCAAGTCGGCTGATGTGGCCTTCGGTTTGCCGCTGATGTTCCTCAAACGCCTGCTTCAGGCCGGGCGACGTCGATGCCTCGGCCATCTTGTGCAACGCGGGCACGAGCCGGGTCTCGGCGTCGTAAATGTCCTGAAGCTGCTGCACAAACAAGTCATCCATCGATCGAAATTCACTGCTGAGTAATCCCATGGCGAGGCTCCTTTTGACGGCGGGTCTGTAAAGGCTGCAACGGGCAGGCTGCGGGTTGCAATTTCGGTCACGCGATCCGGAGGGCAGCCCTGGCGAGGCCTGAAAAAACAAGCGGACCGGGTCGGCCCCGGAACACGACCCGGTCCGCATGAGGATTGGTTACAAAGCGCGTGCCAGGCTAAAGCGGGCCGTGTGAAATCGGTTTGCCAGCCCAAGGCTAGATGATGGCGGCGGATGAACGTGTCGTTGGGGGGCGGTTCATGGTAAAACGTGCAGCTTGAGGTAACGAATTCCCACACCGACCAGGACATGATCACATGATCACGCCAACGGACGCCGGCATGGAACAACTTCATTCGCTGATTCGCGATGTGGCTGATTGGCCCAAGCCGGGCATCGTGTTCAAGGACATCACCCCCCTGCTGGCCGACCCGCGCGGGCTGGCGCTGGCGGTGGAGATGATGGCCAACCCGTTTCGCGGGCAGGGCATCGAGCTGGTGGTCGGCGCGGAGTCGCGGGGGTTCATCTTCGGCACGGCGATCGCGCAGGCGCTCTCGGCCGGCTTCGTGCCAATCCGCAAGCCCAACAAGCTGCCGCGCGAAACGCACCAGCTCACCTACGACCTTGAGTACGGGCAGGACACACTCGAGATCCACGCCGACGCCATCGCCAAGGGCCAACGCGTCCTCATGGTCGACGACCTGCTGGCCACCGGTGGTACGATGAAGGCCTGCTGCGACCTGATCGACCGGCTCGGCGGCGAGATCGCCGGCGTGACCGTGCTGATCGAGCTGGACTTTCTTAAGGGTCGGCAGAAGCTCAAGCCTTACGACTCGGTGCATGCGGTGTTGACGTATTGAATTTCGGATTTGGAATTTCGGATTTCGAATTTGTTGGCTTCGGTAACAGCGTGAATACGTAGAGACGCCATGACGCGGTCGAATCGAAATCCGAAATCCGAAATCCGAAATTCCGATTTCTCAACCTACTGGGAGCGGACGCACTGGCCGTTGCAGTCGCTCTATTTTCTGCTGCCGTTGATCATCGTGTATGAACTGGGCGTGGTGCTGCTGGCGGGGGAATATGACATCACGGCCAGGCGGCTGCTGCGCACGGGCTTTGAGTGGTTCGGTGTGACGGGCTACTACCTGCCGGGCCTGCTGGTGGTGGTGTTTCTCCTAAGTGCGCATTTCGTTCGGCGGGACCCGTGGGAACCCGAGCCGAAGCTGTGGGGCATGATGTGGGTTGAGTCGCTGGCGCTGGCGGTGCCGCTGTTCGTGTTCACGCTGGTACTGTTTCGCGAACCGGTGGCGCAGTGGATGCTCTCGGCGGTCGAGCCGGGGGCGCTTACAGCCAAAGACGGCGTGCTGGTTATTCCCGACTGGTCAACGGGCGTGGTGTTTTCGATCGGCGCGGGAATTTATGAAGAGTTGCTGTTTCGCCTGATCGCCATTGCGCTGCTGCACCTGCTGCTGGTGGACCTGCTCGGGCTGCCGGAGCATATCGGCGCGGTAGCGGCGGTGGTGATCTCGGCGGTGGCGTTTGCGCTGTACCACTTCCCCGAGCCGAACCCATGGCATTGGGAAGCGTTCGTGGCAGGCTTCGATACGGGGCGGTTCATCTTCTACACGGTAGCGGGCGTTTATCTTGCAGCGGTGTACGTGCTGCGCGGGTTCGGCATTGTCGCAGCCACGCATGCGATGTACGACGTGTTCGTCGTGACGGCACTGTTCATGGTGCACGAAACGGTGTGAGATCGACCAACATTTCCCTTGAAACGAGCGGACAACGCGGGCATGCTGGAGGGTGAAATAAGCGGGGGAGTCCCCCCGGAGTCCCCCGGCCCCCCACGGATTCGCTGCGCTACATCCGTGGGCTTTGTGGTTGGATGTTGAAAGGCGTGGGTATGTCGTTGCGTGAAGAAGAAGAGGTTGTGGCGGGCCCGTCGGCGGTGGAGGAATTTGACGCGTCGACGCAGGCGTCGTCGTTCGGGCCGACACATCCGCTGTACCAGGTGGGGTCGACGGTGGCGTCGACATCGGTGTGTTCTATCGCGGTGGTGCAGTTGCTGCTGGCGATGCTGGCGGTGGTGCTGCTGGGGCCGTTGGTGGTGGGGATTTACAACCGGCTGGAGGAGCCGTTGCCCCGGCTGACGACGTGGGTGCTGGCCATGCCGCCGACGGTGGTGTTCGTGCTGCTGGTGTTGCTGATGGTGGGGCTGGTGGCGAAAGAGTGCCTGATGCGGAACAAGGTGTTGACGCTGGCGATCAACGCTGGGTTCGTGCTGGTGTCGCTGATCTGGATGCCGCTGCTGGTGCGGGCGTTGTATACGCCGTTAGTGGACCTGGCACAGATGATTGAGTGAATGAGGCGTTCGCGTTCCTAATCCTACTCCAAGTTCCTATTCCTGATCGCAAAGCGGAGAGGGGAATTGGATTAGGATTAAGAGTAGGAGAGGGGCACGCTCCGCGGTGCTTCGCGGCTAACTTGGGGCGGATGGGGGCGGGGAACAGCGAATCACGCGGCGGTCGGTGACGATGGTGTTGACGCGGCGGTCGGTGGGTTCGGTGGGGATGTGGGGGACGATCTGCATTTCGAAGGCCAACGCGATGATGACACCGGTGTGGTGCTGGGCGAGGTAGCGGTCGTAGTAGCCGCCGCCCATGCCCATGCGTTCGCCGTGCTCGGTGAGCGCCACCGCCGGGGTGAGGCAGACGTCGGGTGTGTCGGTGAAGGGGCTCGGGTGAGCGGGCGCGGGAATGCCGTAGCGGCCGGGGGTGAGGTGGTCGAGGCTGGTGATGTGGTGGGCTTCGAGTCGGCCCGGGCCGGCGATGAAGGGGACGGCGACAGTGATATCGCGCTCCAGCAGCGCTGCGAGCAGCGGGCGGGTGTCGACCTCGCGTTCGATGGAAACGTAGACGAATGCGGAGCGTGCCTCTTCAAGTTCGGGCAGGTCGAGGGCGCGGGCGGTGATGGCCTGCGACCATGTCGCGACATCGTCGGCGGACAGTACGGCCCGCTTCGCGAGCATCGTTCGCCGGAGCACGGCCTTGGCTTGGGTGGTGGCGTCGGCGGTCATGGGGCGAATTGTATCGCGATGGTGATGATCGCACGCCACCATAACGCCCAGGCATGGCCATGCCTGGGCGTTATGGTGGCGTGCACTTAATACATTCGGCGAAGCTCGGCGTCGGGGTAGTAGTGGCGGACGATGTCGCGGCCGGTGTAGCCGCGGCTGGCCATGCCTTGAGCGCCCCATTGACACATGCCCGCCCCGTGGCCGAAGCCGCGACCGTCGGTGAAGGTGATCTGGCTGCCCTGCATGCGAACTTCGACGTGGCTGGAGAGCAGTTGCTGCTCGCGCGGCACGGGGCCGCGGTCGGGGTGAGCGAAGTTGCAGGCAAAGCGAAAGTGCTCGGCCGCGAGGGGGTACGTTCGGCCGATGCGGTCGGTCACCTCGAAACGTGCCGGTCGGCCGGCGATGCTGCGATGGCTTAGCCGAACGCTGCGCAGGCCGTCGAGCGAAGCGACGGCGTTGCGATTGGCTCGGCCCCAGGCGGCGATGCGGTCGGCCAGTTCGTCGGCGTTGCGATGTACCGGTCCCCAGCGGTGGTTCGGGCTTGGGCGACAGTGGTCGCACGTTACGCCGCCGCGCAGCGGGGTGATGCCCACCGCTTGCTGGAAGTGGGGAAAGGCGCTGGTGGCGGTTTGTGTGAGGCCGCCGCAGGCGCTGGAGTAGAAGCCGGGGACGACAGCGCCCTGATGGGTGAGGACCATGCCGCGGGTCATGCGTGTGGCGTCGATGGCGCGGGGGTTGGTGCCCGTGCCGCCATAGACCTGACTGGCGGTGGTGGCTTGGATATCGTAATGCCGGTCGGCGTTGACGCGCCGCTCGAACAGGGCGTACGACCGGGCGGCGATGGCCTGGGCGACAAACGCTTCGAGTTGCCAGTTGGGGAACAGCTCGCGTTCGAGCACGCCGGGCAGGTAGGCTTCCATGGGCACATGGTTGACGACATCGAACATGCCGGTCGGCTGCCCGTCGCTGCCCGCGAGCGCGACGAGGGCGAACGTGCCGGGGTAGCGATGCTCGCCGAGGCGGATATCCGTGCCGTAGCCGGTGCTCAGGTGAAACGCGCCGGCACGCCAGGCGAGGCTGCGGCCGCTGCCATCTTGAAAACGAAAGCGCTGGCCATCGTGGGCCACGGTGACCGGCGAGGTGAAACGGCGTGCCGCGGCGGGGTCGGGCTCGCCGGTGCTCATCAGCGGGGCGATCGTGATCGTCCGCACGCTGTCGAACTCAGCTCGCTCGGCCTGCACCTTCACGCGCACGCGCATGGTCGGCTCGGCCTGAACGTCGCCGGTCCGCGGCAAGCGCGACACCACAGGCTCCGACGGCAACACCAGCCCCCCCACGCCCGGCCGCGCGGTGGACGACGTCCGCGACCGCTCGCCGGCCGACTCCTGCGCCGGCGGCTGACAGCCCACCAGCACCAACAACCCCAGCACCGCCAGCATCCCCATGTACGACAATCGCATCCGGCAACCTCCCTGTTACGGATCAGAGCCGCAGTATAACCGGGGCGACGCGGTTCCGGGGTCGGGCAACGGGGTTCGGAAATGGGGGATCACCCACAGATTCGCCGTGCAACATCGGTGAGCCCTCTCGTTTTACGCGAGAGCTCGCGCAGCGGACGGTTGACACACGAATCGCATTCACTCAATGCGGACCTCAAGGTCGCCATCGCCTGGTCCGGCGTTTTGCACGACGGGGTCACCCAACTCGGCACGGATCACCAGGTCCGCGCCGCCGCCGTTGCCCGAATGAGGCAGGGGAATGTCTTCCAGTTCGAAGGGGATGCGCAGCGTTCGATTTTCCGATCGGAACGTCAGCATGATCTTGCCATCCTCGGGTAGTTCGAGTTGGTAGAACTGCTGATGCCGATCGCCGTGTCGGCCCGTGCCGCGCGATTGGGCGTGAACCTCCTGATCATCCGTTCGGAAGAAGCGAACGTCCGTCAGCAGCGAAGCCAGTTCGGCGTTCATCTGGAGGCGAGAGCGGTTGTTGTTCTGCTCAAAGCTGAACTGCAACTCGCTGCCGGGGAAGTTGGCGATGTGTACGCGCTTGCCGAGCACCTCTTTGATGGGGCTAAGCACAGCGTGACGCGGCTCGCCCATGGGGATGCTCACTTCAATCGAGCCGACGACTCGGCGGATACGGTTGGCGGGCTGTTTGGGCGGCGTGACTTGGATGTTGACACTGAAGCGAGGCGACTGATGGCCGTGCTGATGGTGATGGATGATCTGTTCACCGGTCATGCGATGCTGGTGGTTCAGCTCTTCGCCGGTGTCGGTGACCATGCTGTCGATGGTGAGGTTGCGATACGAACGCGGGATGAACGCCGGGTCATAAAAGACGTTGAGGTTCAGCCCCATGTTATTTTGTTCATTGCGGACGTTGCCGTCGTCGTCGAAGTGCACGTGGCTGTTGATGTTGAAAGAGTTGGGCGACACGCGGAAGTAGTCGAGCAACTCGTCATCAGACATTTCGTTTTCGTTCTCGGCTTTGCCCGCGTCGGCGTCCTGCGGCGCGTCGTCTGGCGATGTGGACGCCGCCGCGGGTGGCAGTTCGGTTTCAACGTCGTCCGCGAGGGCGGGCGTGATGAAGGATGTGGGAATCGCGAATGCGATCGCCATGCCCCAGCCGACCAGCCGTGCGGTGTGGTGGTGTTGACGCCGTGCGTTCATGTGCTCGCCCCTTCTGAAAAGCAGATTGTGATGTCGAATGGTGTTGGAATTGCCCCGTTCATGCGCCCGCGGGGGCGCTTGGCTCATACAGTAGCGTGACGGGTGGACAAGGGCCACTCGTTTCCCTTTTTGTCCATCGTGGGAATGCGTTCATGGCCGCCCTCGGCGGCCGCGGCGGCATCAGCCTGCCGTCGGCGAATCAAGCAAAGCGTTGACCTTCGCGGCGCAGATAAAGTCGTTTTCACTCAGGCCGCCGATGGCGTGCGTGGTGTATCGCAAGCGGATCTGACGATAGTTGAGCTCGATGATCGGGTGGTGATCCTCCCGGTGAGCGATCCACGCCACCGCGTTGACGAACGCCAAGGCTTCGTGAAAGTCGGAAAGTTTGAAGGTGCGTTCGATGGCCGTGTCATGATCCATCGGCTTCCACCCCGGCGTGTGGGGGAGATAGTCAGCGATCTGACGATCATCCATCGGCGGCGTACCACCCTCGCAGGGGGCACACCGGCGATCTTTCATCGCAAACGTTTCGGGGTTGCCTGGCTTCATGGTTTCACCTTGCACGATTTTTGCCGACCAGCGGTCTTACTTCAAGGTTTTTCCCGGCAGATTGGCGGAGCATGTGCGCAGCGCGTAAAAACAGGGTTTAAGGCCCCCTCCGAGCCTCAAACCCTGCCGTTACTTCGCCAGGATGGTACCGGCGGCATGTTTACGAACGGTTAGCGTGCGAATCAGACGCTCGCCCGCCGACGCCGGAGCAGCATGGCCGCACCGCCAAGTCCGACCAGCGCGAGGCTGGCGGGCTCGGGGATGACGGCCAAGGCAAGGTTTTCCGCCAGTTCGTACTGCTCATGGTCGAGCCCCTTGTGGAAGAGGATGCCCTGGAGGTTGGAGGCTTCATACCCGTCGGCGTCCATTCGGATGCCGATGAGATAGGCGCCGTCAGCCGGTTCGCCGTCATCGCCGATCAGTTGCCAGAGGCGGTGGGAATGAATATTCCCGTTGCTGTCGGTACTGACAAGGTTGGAGAAGGTCTGAGAGCCGGACTGGCCAGTGATGTCAAGGTTGTTGCCACCGTGGCTGAGTCGGATGGCGGTATCGCCGGTCATCGGGGTGAATCCTGAGCTTGCGCCGTCCCAATAGTAGAGGGGCGTTTCAGCGATCAGGTCGAAGTTCACGTTCGCATGCGCCGAGCCGAGGTGTGCATCGAAACCGGGCCATGTGTTTCCGTCATGGTTGGTTTCCCATGAACCGCCGGCGTTGATGAATCCGAAGTGTTCATGGTCGTGGAGAATGGCCGGGCCGTGCAGTTCGAGCACGTTGCCATCTTCGACTTCAATCTCAATTTCCGTGCCTTCGTGACTGTAGGCGGGGCTGGCGAATGCAAGGGCAGCCATGGTGAGGCCGGGCACGAACCAAAACTTGTTCTGCGAAACCGTCTTCATGGTTGAGATCCTTTAATCTGTTGGTAATGATTGTGAAACATTGGTTCACGCCGTCGCCACGCTATCGGGCGAGGGCGGGATTGAAGTTATTGCGTCCGGCGCTTGGATAGACCTGATCAATTTGCCGGACTTCAACGTGGCCGTCGAGGAAGCCATAGGGGCTTCGCGCGTCGGGTTGCTCCTCACCGCCACCGTAGGCATTGGTCTGCATCTGCTGGGCAGCGCGCCACGCGATCGTTTGGGCTGTGGGGTTGCCCTGTCCCCAGTCGTACGCGTGAACGTGGTCCGATGTTGCGAACGACATTGTGTATGCCATGATCAGAAACTGCACGGTCGCCGAAGGCTGAGGCACGCCTTCAAGTTGGCGGACGGTATGGCCCTGCTCGCCTTCAGACGTCAGGAAATCGTTGACGCCATAGCTGCTGCGACGCCAGCGATTGTTGAGTTGCTCCCCGCCTGGCCAGTGCGGACTGTCATCCACGGGTGAACGGACGATCAGATCCGTCCCGTAGTAGTACTCCAGGGTGTTGACCCAGGCGATCTGCTCATCATACGCCGCACCGCCATGTGGCAGCCCGACATCGATGAACTGGCCCTTATTGTCTGTCATGTACATCCAGTGTGCCGTGGTGAGGTTTCGAACCTGTGTCAGACATTGCGTTTGTCGGGCCGCCTGCCGCGCCGCGCCCAGCGCCGGCAGCAGGATGCCGATGAGAATGGCGATGATGCTGATCACCACCAGAAGCTCAATCAACGTAAAACCAGTACGGCGAGCAGACATAACAAACCTCAATGCCTTAGGGCATGACAACATCTGGCGTGACGGGGAAAGACGCGCCAGCGACCCGGGGCTTTGCCAAATTGGCTCAGCCCTCGGCTTGCGGTGCAAGCGCACTATCTTCATGGAAAATCAGACCACGGCGCGGCGAAGAGTCAGCCGACGTGGGGCGGAGGACGGGCGGACCAGGCGGTGAGGTCGGCCTGGCGGAGGGGGTGGGTCTGCGGTGTCGCAATCGTGGGGCCGACCAACTCGGTGAGGCGGTGGTCGGCCGAGGTGTGGCGGGTAAGGTTGAGCGTCTGCGAGCCGGCAATCAGGTCGCAAGTCGGGCAGTCGTGGTCGGTGTCGGTCGGTGCGTCGTCGGACGTTGGACTGTGATGCGCGTCGCCGTCGTGGCAAGCCGAGTCGGGCGGGTGATGGTGATCGATGGCAGCGTGGGTGACGGACCAGAGGCCGCTGGCCGTGCCGACGATAGCGAACAAGGCCAGCACCGCAGCAAGGGCGAAGGCCCGTGCCGGTTGCGGTCGGCGTGTCTGGTTGTTCGCTTTGCCCTGCCTCACGTTTGCTTCCGTTAATCCGTTGGCCGCTGCTTATGCGTTGGCCCTAGTCGTTGCACTGCCGACACAGGCCGTAGAGCACGACCTCGTGATTCTCCAGTTTGAAGCCGTCCGGTGTCAATGCCCCCAGGTTCCCGGGGCAGCCGTCAACTTCGAACACCCCGCCACAGGTTCGACAGGCGAAGTGGTGGTGGTGCTGCTTACCCGCCGGCTCGTATCGGGTTGGCGATCCGGGCAGATCAACCGGCTGAAGCCAGCCTTCGTCGACACCGGCTCGGACGGTGCGATAAACCGTTGCCATACCTAGGCCTGGGACGGCATGCAACGCACGCTCCAATATTTCCTGGGGCCCCAACGGCCGATCTGCTTGCTGTATTGCTTCGCGGATCGCTTCTCGCTGCGGCGTTCGTCTTTCCATGAAGTTTCCTGCGTGCCGCCGAACCGAGCCCACCATGGGCTTGAGAATCAATTATCACCGATTTCTAATTTACGCTGAGGCCGTGTTTGTGTCAATGGTTGTCCGACCGTTTTGTCTGGCTTGAACGCAAGAGCGGGCAGCGTTGTCGAGGGGAGCGGCGGGAGTGTCGCAGACGGCTTGACGGGCTTGCGTTGCTCGGTTTCCCGACTTCGCTTGTTTTCCCAGATTCATGCCTAAGATTTGTCGCACCTGCGAACGACGGTTGCGTAATGGAATGCGGGAGACATCTCGATTGCTGATCAGGAGGGAGTTTTGTGATGCACAAGCCAGTGTTTGATGTAGCTGCACGGTCGGCAGCGCTGCCGGTTCACGCCTCGACCGAGCCAACGGCGCATCCCCCGGCCGAAGCGGACGAATCGAAGCCGCTCGGCGAACGGATGCTGATGCGGTACAAGGCGGTGCGCAAATTCACCCGACGACTCTGTCGACCGCTGGCGCTGGAAGACTACGTGGTTCAGTCGATGGCGGACGTCAGCCCGACGAAGTGGCATTTGGCGCACACAAGTTGGTTTTACGAGCGGTTCATCCTTCAGGAGTTCGTGCCCGGCTACGAACCGGTGAACGAGGCGTACTACTTCCTGTTCAACAGCTATTACAACGGCGCGGGGCCGCAGCACTGTCGGCCAAGTCGGGGGTTGATCTCTCGGCCGACGGTGGAGCAGGTGTACGACTACCGCCGATCGATCAACCGTCGCATGGGTGAATTGCTGCTGAATGCGGACGACGCGACGCTCGACCAAATTGCGCCGCGACTGACGCTGGGGTTGCATCACGAGCAGCAGCATCAGGAGTTGTTGCTGACGGATATCAAACATGTGTTCTCTTCAAGCCCGCTGCTGCCGGCTTATCACGCGTTTGACGATGAGCCCGCCGGCAACGGGCCGGGCGATGTCGACGAGCCGGGCTGGGTGGGGTTCGACGCGGGGGTGTATGAGGTCGGCGTGCCTGCCGACGACGAGTCGTTTCATTTTGATAACGAAACGCCGCGACATAAGCGTTACGTTGCGGCGTTCGAACTGGCGGATCGGCCGGTGACGAACGGCGACTATCTCGCGTTCATTGAAGACGGCGGCTACCGTCGGGCGGAGCTGTGGCTGAGCCTGGGCTGGTCGACGTTGCAGGCGGATGATTGGCAGATGCCGCTGTACTGGTTTCGCGATGGGGCGCAGGGCGGAGCGTGGATGCAGTTCACGCTGGCCGGAGCGAAGCCGTTGGTGTTGGACGAGCCGGTGTGTCATGTGAGCTACTTTGAAGCGGACGCGTACGCGCGTTGGGCCGGGGCACGTCTGCCGGACGAGGCGGAGTGGGAGCTGGCCTGTCGCGACCAGCCGATGCAGGGAAACTTTGCCGACAGCGCAGCCGGTGTGGGTCGGATTCATCCGTTGCCGTTGTCCGTGGCGATTGACGGAGAGGTCGGCCGAGTGCGGCGGTGCTTTGGCGATGTGTGGGAATGGACGCGCAGCAGCTATTCGGCTTACCCCGGCTACCGGCCCTGGCCGGGCACGTTGGGCGAGTACAACGGCAAGTTCATGTGTAACCAGTACGTCTTGCGCGGTGGCTCGTGTGGAAGCTCACAAAGTCATGTGCGTGCAACCTACCGCAACTTTTTCGCCCCGGAAGCCCGGTGGCAGTTCACCGGCCTGCGGCTGGCGCGGGATGCGTGAACGCCGACACTTAAGCGCCTACGATCACCCATGCCTCAACTTCCCCTGCTTGATCTCGAACCGCAGGCCGACGACGTGGTTGGTGAATGCACCGCTGCGATGCGTGCTTCGCCGCGACAGTTGCCCTGTAAATTCTTTTACGACCGACGCGGCTCGCAACTGTTCGACCGCATCTGCGAATTGCCTGAGTACTACCCCACGCGCACCGAACTGGCGATCCTTCACGAGCACGCGCCGGCGATGGCGGCGCGGCTGGGCCCGCGCTGCCTGCTGATCGAACTGGGTAGTGGCAGCAGTGTGAAAGTTCGCAAGTTGCTCGACGAGTTGGTCGACCCGGTCGGCTACATGCCGATCGACATCTCGCGCGAGCATTTGCTCGATGCGGCGGGCCAGATTGCCGACGCGTATCCGGAGCTGGACGTCCAGCCGATCTGCGCGGACTACGCCCAGCCGATGACGTTGCCCGAGCCGACGCAGCCGCCACAGCGACGGGTGGCGTACTTTCCCGGCTCAACCATAGGGAATCTGCATCCGGATGAAGCGAGGCGATTTCTTGCACGCGTTGCAGGCATGGTGCAGCAAGGCGGCGGCTTGTTGATCGGCGTGGATCTGCGAAAAGAGCCCGCCGTGCTGGAAGCAGCGTACAACGACGCGGCGGGTGTGACGGCGGCGTTCAATCTCAACCTGCTGCATCGCATCAATCGCGAGGTAGGTGCGGGCATTGATGTGGATGCGTTCGAACATCAAGCTGTGTGGAACGGCGAAGCGAGCCGGGTGGAGATGCACCTTGTCGCGCGAAGCGATCAGCATGTCGCGTTGAACGGTGATACGTTTCACATCACGGTCGGCGAATCGATCCGCACAGAGTGTTCATACAAGCACACGCTGGCGAGCTTCGCGTCGCTTGCGAGTGAAGCGTTCGAGGTGGTCGACGTGTGGACCGATGCGCGGCAATGGTTCAGCGTGCAGTACCTCGAAGCGAAGTGAGAGATGAGGGGGAGGTTTCTCGTTTATGGTTTGTGGTTTATCGTTTGTGGTTGTCGGACTGAACCCTCGGTGAGTTCAGTCGCGGCCGCTGAGGAGGAAGTATTCCATCAATTCGTGGCCGTGGGGGATGTGCAGGTCGGCTTCGTTGGCGTGGGCCTCGGTGAAGGGGCGCTGAACGAGGCTTCGCACGCGTTTGCCTGCCATGAGAAACGGCACGGGCGTCGGATCATGCTTCCGGGTTTCGACGCGGGTGTAGTGGTCCGGCAGCAGGAGCAGGCGCCAGTCATTGTCGTAACGGCTGGCCAGCGCGTCGTGGATTGGGCCGACGACGTGTTCGTCGATGGCTTCGATGGCGGCGACCTTGGTGGCGGCATCAGCAGCGTGAGCGGCTTCATCGGGCGCTTCGACGTGAACACATAACAGGTCGTAAGCGTCAAGCGCGTCGACGGCGTGCCGGCCGGTCGCGGGGTAGTCGTTGTCGTGGTAGCTGGTCTGGCCGGGCACGTCGAGGCGGTCCCAGCCGATGAAGTGGGAGATGCCGGCGAGCAGGTCGACCGCGGTGATCATCGCGCCGCGGAGCTTGAAGCGGTCGGCGAAGCTGGGCATGACGGGGACCTGGCCCTGGCCCCAAGGCCAGAAGTGCGTCGCAGGCAGTTCGCCGATCTCCTGCCGAGTGAGGTTGATCTCATGTTCGCGGAGGAAGACGTTGCTCTCGGCGATGAACTGTTGAAGCAAGCCGGCAAACTCGCCGCCGACGGGCAGATGTTTTCGCATCGGCTCGCCGGGGATGTCGTGCGGCGGGATGGTTTCCAACTCGGCCCAGTCGCGGCCGGGGCTTTCATCGCTGGCGTTGCGGTTGGTGGTATCGACGAGGATGTTGCGGTAGCTCACGCCGGGGTACAGCAGCATGCCCGGCGGCAGGCCGACATGCGCGGCGAACTCGCGGATGAGCGTTTCGCCCTCGCGTGAGCTGATGTGGCCGGCCGAGTGATCCTGCATGTTGCCGTCAAGGACGGTGACGAGGTTGACGCGAAAGATCCAGTCGCGGGCGTCGAGTTCGATGCCCAGCGCCGCGGCTTCGAGCGGCGCCCGGCCGCGATGGTAGCGCACCGGGTCGTAGCCAAGCAGACTCATCGAGCAGACGTCGCTGCCGCAGGGCATGCCTTCGGGCGTGGTGACGACCGTGCCCTGGCGTCCAATTTCAGCGAGCTTGTCGATGTTGGGCGTGCGTGCGGCCTGCAAAGGGGTTTGGCCGTCGAGCTCATCGAGCGGATAGTCGGCTGCGCCGTCGGGGATGATGATGACGTATTTCATGGGCATCGAATATTTCAGATTGATGATTGAAAGGCGATGCCAAGGCAATCTTCAATGACTAAAACTGCACGGGCAAGCCTTCCGCTCGCCATTTTTCGATCAGCAGACGAAGCTCGTCCGAGGTGGTCTGGATGCGCTCCGCTGCGTCGTTGAGGTTTTCGTAAAGCTCGGGATCTTTTATCAGTCGGCCGACCGTGCCTTCGCCTTCGCGGGCGTCGTCGACCAGCCGATGCATTGAGCCCACCGCCCCGGCAAGGTCGTCCGCCAGCGCGACATAACGTCGACGCAGCAGCACGACATTTTCCTCGATCGACTCGCCGAGTTTCTCCACCGTCTGCTCGGCCCGTTCCGCGATCACGCGACTGCTGGTGAGCGTCTGGCGGAGATTGTCGTACATCTCGTCGTCGTTCACGTAACGATTGATGCCGCTGACCATCTCCTCCAACTCCGCCAGGCGGCGGTCCAGTCGGCTGATGACCGTGGTGACGTTGGCTTCCTGCTGCTCGGCGTCGACGTCGTCGGCGTTGCGCGGCTCGAGCAGCATGTTCACGTGCTGGCCGACGCGTTGCCATTCCGTGCTCAGCGTTTCGAAGTGTTCGAGCACGCCGTCGAACTGGTCGAGGCGTTCGTCGAACACGGCTTGCAACTCCTGGGCCAGCGCGGTGGCGATGGTGGGCACTTCGCCTCGGATACGGGCCGACCCGTCGCGCGGCAGGTAGTCCTCGGGCGGCTCGTCGCGCGGCGAGCGCATGGCGATCATCGGGCTGCCCGCCAGCAACGGCGTTTCGATATTCACCTGCGCATTGGTAGGGATCTGAATGTTGTCTCGCACCTTCACCATGACTTCCACGCCCGTGCCCGGCGGATGGCGAAAGCGGACGGTTTCGACCTGCCCGATCTCAATGCCGTGCAACTGCACTCGGCTGCCGGGGTTCACGCCGCCGGCCTCGGGCAACTCGATGGTGACCGGGTAGGTGCGGTTGAACATATTCGCCACATCGCCGAACAGCAGCATCATCACCAGCACGCCGACGAGCCCGATGGCGGCGGTGAGACCCACAGCGAGGTTGCGTTTGCGGTCATCCATTTCGGAATCCGGTTTCTGGTTTGTGGCTTCTCGTTTCTGGTTTGGCGTGACGGTCCGTTGCCGTCAACCAGAAACCAGAAACGAAAAACCAGAAACCTATGGCTTTTCGTCGATCTGCTCGAAGCCGCGGCGGATGGCGTCGAGGTCTTCTTTGTCGGCCTGGCCTTTGACGAAACGCTGAACCAGGTCGCTTTCGTGGTTGTGGAAGGTCTGCGGATCGCCGTCGCAGACGATTCGACCATCGTAAAGTAACACCAGACGATCGGCAATTTTGTTCGCGCTGACCATGTCATGCGTCACCACGATGCTCGTGATGCCCAGGCGACGATTCAACGCGATGATCAACTCGTTGATCACGTCCGAACGGATCGGATCCAGCCCCGTGGTCGGCTCATCGTAGAGGATCAGCGACGGGTTCAGCACAATCGCCCGGGCCAGCGCGACCCGCTTCCGCTGGCCGCCGGAGAGGTCGGCAGGCATTTTCTTCTGAATGTTGGGCAGGCCGACCATTTCAAGCACCTGCTCGACGCGCTCGTCTCGCTCGGCTTCGGTCTGCCTGGTGTGCTCGACGAGGGGGAAGGCGACGTTTTCGCCGACGTTCATCGAGTCGAACAGCGCGCCCATCTGGAAGAGGAAGCCGATGTGCTTGCGGATCTCCACCAGTTCAGCCGGGCTCATGCGGTCGACGCGCTGCTCGTCGAAGTAGACTTCGCCGGCGTCGGGCCGCAGCAGGCCGACGATGTGCTTCAGCAGCACGCTTTTGCCCGTTCCGGAGGGGCCGAGGATGACGGTGGTCTTGCCACGCTCGAAGCGGAGGCTCACATCGCGCAACACGTGCAGCGAGCCGAACGACTTGGAGACGTTGTCCAGTCGGACCAGCCCGTCGGGTTGTTCGCTTTGTTGTTCGTTCACAGGGGCGGGGCCGAGTGTTACTCGGCTTTGAAAAACTCACGCACAGCGGCGACGACCTCGTCCTGTTGGGCGTTGGTCATTTCAGGGTAGATCGGAAGGCTGAGCACCTCTTCGCAGGCCGCTTCCGCAGCAGGCAGGTTGCCGGGGCGGTAGTTCAGATCGGTGTAGCACGGCTGCAGGTGCACGGGCTCGGGATAGTAGACCCGCGTACCGATGCCGCAGGCGTCCAGGTGATGGCGTACCGCTTCGCGCTGGCCGCCGCGGACGCGTACGGTGTACTGGTTGTACGCGTGGAAGCGAACGTCGGGCTCGAAGGGGGTGGTCATCGCCAGGTCTTCGAACTTGCGGCCGTAGCGGTCGGCGATCTCGCGACGTCGTTCGACCCAGCCGTTGAGGTGCTTGAGCTTGATGCTGAGCACGGCGGCCTGGATCGCGTCGAGGCGGAAGTTGCCACCGATCAGGGGGAAATGGTAGCCCCGGTCTGAGCCATGCACGCGAAGCATGCGGATTTTATCCGCCAGCTTGGCGTCGTTGGTCACCACCGCGCCGCCGTCGCCGAGGGCGGGCACGCTCTTGGTGGGATAGAAGCTGAAGCAGCCGACGTCGCCGATGCTGCCGACGGGCTTGTCGTCGTAGCGTGCGCCGAGGGCTTGCGCGGCGTCTTCGATGACGGCGAGGTTGTTGGCTTTGGCGAGGTCGTTGATCGGCCCCATGTTGGCGGGCAGGCCGAACAGGTGCACGGGGATGATGGCCTTGGTCTGCCGGGTCAGGGCGCCCTCAATCTGCTCGACGTCGAGGTTGTAGGTGCGCGGCACGATGTCGACGAACACAGGCTTCGCGCCGACGCGGCTGATGCAGCCCGCGGTGGCGAAAAAGGTGAACGGCGTGGTGATCACCTCATCGCCAGGCCCGATGTCCAGCGCCATCAACGCCACCAGCAGCGCGTCCGTGCCGGAACTGACGCCGATGGCGTGCTCGACCTGGCAGTACTCCGCCAGCTCTCGCTCGAATTTCTCGACATAAGGCCCAAGGATGAACTGGCCCGAAGCTAAGACCTCCGCAAACGCCGCTTCGAGCGGTTCACGGAGCAATTCATGTTGGTCAGCAAGATCGATCAGCGGTACGGCCATGGCTTGCCCGAATCCTTTCGCGCGTGGCAGTGGAAAACGCACGTCAGCATACATGCGATCGACAAGCCTCGCCAAGGCGGGGCCACCGCCCGGCATGCCAACACCGGCAGACGCATCATGTATGGCAACGCGAGTTTCGTATTTGACACATTTAGCGGCGGTGCTTGCACCGCCTTTTCCGCCCTGGGCCCGCCGCAATGACCGAACGCGCGGGCCGAGGCCCGCGTCTAAATGTTAATCCGCCTTGTCGTATCAGGCACAGGCGTCGCCTTGCCAGATAAGGCAAGGCGATAGACAACGTTGGCTGACTCGGAGCACCGAGCCGCCAATCTGGCGTTGATGGAAAACAGAAAGCCGACCGGCTTTACAGCGTCGCGCTGGTGTAAGGCAGCAGCGACATGTAACGCGCCCGCTTGATCGCCTGGGACACCAGTCGCTGCTCGCGAGCGGTCAGGCCGGTCTTCTTACGGCTTTGAATCTTGCCGTTGGGCGTCAGGAATCGGCGAAGGTCGTCGGCCTGGCGATAGTCAACGTACACCTTGCCGGTGCTGCTGACGCGGGCCGCCTTGCCACGGGCCGCGGGAGAGAACTTCTTGAATTCAGCCATGATGCGAAACTCCGTCTCGGGTTAATAGCCCCAGTCGTCAGCCGCCGGGGCGACGGCAAATCGTGAGCCACATACTTTACCGCCCCAACCGGTCCCTGCCAAGTCAGGGGTCAGACAGCCAGACGAATCGGCGAATCACCCAAGCCGAGGGCTGAGGAGCCGCGGCGACGAAGCCCCGGATCGTGGCCGACGCAAACTTTGAATGTCATCGGCAACCTTCAGCGTCGACGATCCGGCCCTTCGTCGCTACCGCTCCCCAGGGCTCGGCTTGCCCAATCAGAAACGAGAAACCACAAACCAGTACCCCCCACCCCCCTACCGCAATGCCGTCGGCGGCCCGTCCACCTCGCTCACCTGCCATTGCACCCCGGCCGCCCCCGCCGCGATGATCCGCTCCCGGTACACCGGCAGGTACGGCCGTTCCGTCTGCGTATGCCCCGCCAGCACCACCGACACCCCCGATGCGACTGCCGACAGCACATCGTGATGCCGCATCTCACCGGTGAAAAACACGTCCACGTCCCCCGCCTCCGCCAGCAGCGAGCCGCCCGCGCCAGCACACAGCCCCACCCGCTGCACCTCGTCCGCCCCGTCCGCCGTCGCCACCTCCAGATGCTTCACGCCCAGGTGCTTCTTCAGCCGACTCACCAGCGTCGCCAGCTTCACCGGCCGACGCAGCGTCACCACCCGCCCCTGCCCGGCGGTGGCGGCGCTCACCTGCTCCGGTGCGTGCAACGGGAAGATGTAAAACGCAGGCTCTTCATAAGGATGTTCCGTCCGCACGACATGCACCGCGTCGGCCAATCGGTCGGCGGGCACGATCATCTCCAGCCGAACCTCCGGCACGCGCTCCAGACGATTGGCGAGCCCCACCGTCGGGTGCGTGGTTTCGTCGCCGAGGAACGTGCCCTCGCCCATCAGGTTGAACGAGCACTGGCTGTAGTGGCCGATTACCCCCGCGCCGGCGTCGGACAGCTTGGCTCGGAACCGGTCGACGTCTTCCTTAGGCGTGAAAACCACAAGCTCGAAAATACGATTGTCCGCACCACTCGCTGGCACCTCGGCTACACGGATCGGCCGAGCGTCGCCTTCGCCCACCCCGCTCGCCAGCCAGTCGTTCACGCCGCCCTCGGCCGCATCCAGCGCCGTGTGCGGACTGTAAATCGCCATCCCCGTGCGAGCCGCCCGCAGCACAATCCGCTGCTTCACCTCCGCCTCCGTCAGCGCTGCCAGCGGCTTGAAGATCGGCGGGTGGTACGCCACCACCAGATCCGCCTTCCGCCTGATCGCCTCCGCGAGCACCGGCTCGGTCAGGTCAATGCACAGCAGCCCCCGCTTTACCCGCTGGTCGGCCTCGCCCAGTTGCAGCCCCACCGCGTCCCAAGGCTCGGCCAATCGCTCCGGCGCCAACGTTCGCAATACGTCCAGAACCTGTGTCAATTTCATAGGTTCGAAGCATATCGGACCTTGCCGGATTATGCAGCCTTCCCGACCGCTCAGCCGATACGGATCGATGAAACACATCGCGCTGCCGCGCGAGCCCCAGCCAGGGAGGTTTAAAGAACGATGACTCGACCCACACTTGCCCTCACGCACGACGATCTGCCCACCCCGCGCACCCTCACGCCCCGCCAGCAGCTCGAAGCCGTTCGGCGGGCACAGTCTCGCGTTGAACAGCGCGTCAAGCTCGGCGTCCAACTGTTCCGCTCCGCCGAGGCACATCTTACCGAGCAGCATGACCTGCTCGCCCAGGCCAAGCAGGAGCAGGCCAATCTCCGCGAACAGCTCGAAATCGACGTCGCTCGCAGCCTTCGCGCCTACGGCCAAAGGACGCAACACATGGACGACCGCCTCACCGACGCCATCGACAAACTCGAAGAACGCCTCGACGTCCTCCAGAATCGCTGGCAGGAAACCGAGCAGCGCCTCGAACAGATGGTCCGCCGATCCGAAACGCTGCTCCACCAAAGCCGATCCATGCTCGAAACCGGCCAGGCCCGCCGCCCCAGCGTACGAACGTAATCGCAAATTTCGTCGCCATCTTGTTTCAACAAACTCCCCCTTGCCCCCACCACCTGTGCCGCGCTAACCTGCCAGACCAGGGCTGACAGTGGGCGATATCAATCGCTAATGGTGGGAAAACAAGCATATGGCCAGACCGCTACGTATCTGCGTGCTGGGGAATTTCTCCGGCCGAAACGCTGGTGATATCGCCATCCTCAAGGGACTGATTCACGACATCGAAGCGCGGTTCGACAACCCGTACTTCCTTGTCCCCACCATCAATCCCCGTTTCATCCGCGAACACATCAACCGCCACGGCAATGTCCAGCCTGTCTCCCTCCTGCCATGGGCGATGAGCGCGAAAATCTTCGGCTTGCCACTGCTCCACGCCACACTGACCAGCGATGTGATCCTCATCACCGACAACATTCTCTTCGACCGCCGCCTCTGGAATCCGCTTTACAACTACCTCGGCACCCTCTCGCTCATCCTGCCGATCGCCGCCCGACGCGGCACGCCCGTCGTGCTCTACAACGCCAGCCTCGGCCCCGTGACCACCACCATGGGCCGACGTTGCCTCCATCGATTGATGCAGGCCTGCTCGCTCGTCATCCTCCGCGACCAGCCCTCCCAGCAACTGCTCGAACGCCTCGACATCCCCCACCCCGCGCCGCACTTCGCCGCCGACTGCGCACTGGGCACGATGGCTGTAGACGAGTCGGCCGTCGACCGCATTGCCGAGCGTGAGAACCTCTTCCAAAACCCCAACGGCACGGTCGGCTTCAACGTCAACACCTACCTCGACGTCTTCCTCAACAAAGTCGGCCGACACCGTAACACCCACGGCCTGCTCGACGAACTCGCCCGCGCGATTGATCGGCTCATCGAGCAGCTCGACGTCGACATCCTTTTCGTCATCACCCAGGTCATGGACCTCAAAGTCGCCCAGCCGCTTAAACGCCGCATCAAACAGCAGCATCGCGTCAAGCTCATCTCAAATCAACGCTACCACGACCAGCAGATCGCCGGCGTGCTCCGCCGCTGTGAGCTGCTCGTGGGCATGCGGACCCACGCGCTCATTCTCGCCGCCAGCGTCGGCACGCCCGTCGTCGGCATCGTCAGCTATCCCAAAACCACCGGCTTCATGCTCTCCATCGAGCAGGGCCACCACCTCATCCACTTCGATACGCTCGATGAAGACAACCTCGTCCGCCACGTCGCCGACGCGTACGCCACCCGCCACGAAACCCGCCTTCAACTGAAACCCATCATCGAACGCGAAAAGGCCCGCGCCGCCCAAGGCGCCGATCTGCTGCACGATTTTCTCTTTCGCCGACCCGACACCCCGCCCGAACACCCGCCCAGCATGAGCACGCCCCCCCATGAGCGACACCCCCTCCCCAAACCCGACTGACGCGAACCGCGCCCCCGACGCGCCATCTTCACCCGAAGCCCACGGCGTCACGCCGTGGGCGTCCCCCGAACCTGAAACCGACCGACCGTTCACCCGCTCCCACGCCGCCGCCACCGACGCACGCCAATCCGCCGCCACCCGATACCGCCAGCTCGTCACTGGCGGCGGTTGGCCCACGTTCATCAAATACGAACTGCTCACCACCTGCCTCGGCGACCTGCCCGGCGCGGCCGGCCTCGCCCTCCGCGCCAAAGCCTACCGACACCTGCTCGCCGATCTCGGTCCCGGCAGCGTCATCGGCCGCGACGTCACCCTCCGACGACCCGATCGCATCCGCATCGGCCGAAACTGCATCATCGAAGACCACGTCGTCCTCGACGCAAAAGGCGATCAAGGCGACGGCATCATCATCCGAGACAACGTCTTCCTCGGCCGCGGCACGATCCTCTCCCTCCGCGGCGGCACGATCGACATCGGCCCCGGCACGTGTATCTCCAGCAACTGCCGCATGGGCACGCTGGGCACGATCCGCATCGGCGAAAAAGCACTCGTCGCCGCCTACACCTACCTCGCCGGCGCAGGCCACCGGACCGACAACCCCGACATCACCATCGCCGACGCACCCATCGACGACCGCGGCGGCATCACCGTCGGCGACGGCGCCTGGCTCGGCGCATACACCATGCTCATGGATGGCATCACCGTCGGCGAGCACGCCGTCGTCGGCGCACACAGCGTCGTCCGCGACAACATCCCCCCCTACGCCGTCGCCGCCGGCGCTCCCGCCCAGTTCAAAAAAGATCGTCGCGCCCAACCACCATCCCAGTAACCCCCGACGCCCACGACGCCCACGGATTCAATCCGTGGGCGTCTGCTAAACACCCCCGCGCGCCCGCTCCACCGCACCCCTTGCATCATCAATTAACTCCCGCATCGTCGCCGGCATCGCATGCCCTTCCCACCGCTGCTCCAGCGCTTCGCCATGCCGTTGCACCAGCACGCCAGCGCGGTCCACCCCCAGCGCCCGCTCATCAGCCGGGAGCTCATCCACGTTCTGCAACGCGAACCATACCGCCTGCAGCATGATCACATCCCCGACCGACGCACGCATCAGCCGACCTTCGCCCGCATCAGGCAACCCCACCGCCTGCCGCGCGAACGCCACCCAATGCCCCAACAACGTCGTCCACGTCAACCGATCCGGATACAACGGCTCCACCGATTGTTCATCACGTTCACTCATCCCCCTCACTCTACACCAATCCCCCCCACCATCCATAAAGCCCATGCCATCAATAAAGCCCACGGATGGCCATCCGTGGGCTCCCCCCGCTAAACTCCTCATATGTCCATCCTCACCCACGGCTCAGACCTCACCCTCAGCCCCGCGATCGGCCCGCTTGTACGCCCGCGCAACATCACGGTCCGCGCCACACTCGATCAGCTCGCCCGCCTCAACTGCCACAGCATCCAGCTCGACGCCACCCTCCCCGGCCTGCGCCCGCGCGAGCTGAGCGTCCGCGCCCGGCGTGACCTGCTCGCCATGCTCAACCGCCGCAACGTCCGACCCGCGGGCCTCGACCTGTTCATCCCGCGCAAGCACTACACCGACCCCGACCACGTCGATCGCGCCATGGCCGCCACCACCGCCGCCATCGAGCTCGCCCACCACCTCGGCCGACTGCCTGTCAGCCTTGCACTGCCCGTCAAACGCCTGCCCGACGAGCTGCGCAGCGCCCTCGTCGAAGCCGCCGACGGCCACGGCGTCCGCCTCGCCATCCACGCCGAAGACCAACTCGACCACCTCGAAACCTGGCTCAACGACGTCGACCTGCCCGCGCTCGGCGCTGCCATCGACCCCGCCGCCCTGCTCGCTCGCGGCCATGACCCCGCCGCTATCGCTCAACGTCTTGGCAAGTACCTCGCCGTCGCCCGCCTGAGCGACATCGACCGCAGCGCCGCCGACGATGATGACGACGCCGGCGAAGCCGTCCGCTGTCCCGTCGGCTCGGGCGAACTCGACCTCATCCCCTACCGTGTCAGCCTCGACCTCGCCGTCAACCGCGTGGGCCCCGTCGTGCTCGACCCGCGCGGCTTGCCCAATCCTTACGCCGCCTTCGCCGCCGCCCGCCATGCATGGGAGAACGCCGCCTTCACCGCATAATCCCCCCGCCCCAACCGGCCCGTTTTAGCCGCGAAGCGCAGCGGAGCGCCCCATGCCCCGACGTCACACCTTCATCCCCCTCACCCGCAAGCGCCGCGTCGCCGAGCACATGGCCATGGTCGTGCTCGCCCTTCAGGCCACACTGCTGCTCACATTCCAGGTCACCCCCAGCCGACTCCCGCCGAGGCTGACGTTGCTCGAACTGCTCTGGGCATTGCCGCAGCGCCCCACCTTCTACCCGTTCATCGCCGTCTTCCTCGCCGGCCCGCCGCTCACCGTCCTCGCCTGCCGCGTCCCCGGCAAGCATCGCACATGGCTCATCGTCGGCTGGATCATCTTCCTCTCGCTCCTGCTCACCTTCTTCGGCGACCGCGTCTCCCTCATGCTCCGCATCCTCGAATGGCAGTTCCACCAATCCCGCTAACCCCCCAAACGTCTCTCCCCCCGAAGCCCACGGAGTCTCACCCTGGGCCCGCCTCAAAAACAAAAAAAATCGCCCCCACCAGGAACCGCCCTCCTTCCCAAACGTCTGACCCCATGACGACGACGACCGTCGCTCACGGAGAACCCACCATGCCCCACGCCCGCCCGCTCTATCAAGCCACGCTCGCCCTGCTCGCGCTCGCCTTCTTGGCCGCGCCCATGGTCGAGGCCCGCATCCGCCTGATCACTCTCCCCCCGCGCGAACGTGTCGAGATTCAGCTCGACCACGACAACGCCACCCTCGTCGAAGAAGAGCGCATCGTGCCGCTGATCGAAGGCGTCAACCAGATCGACTTCGCATGGGCTGGCACGCGCATCGACCCCGGCACGATTGTCTTCCGCGTGCTCGGCCCAGCCGATGGCGATGACCTTGATGCCACCGTCCTCTCCGTCAGCTACCCGCCGGGCGAAAACGCGCTTGTCTGGCATGTCGCCGCCACCGCCGCCGGCTCCGTCCGCGTCCGCATCAGCTATCTGCTCGGCCGACTCGATCGCAGCTTCAACTACCGCGCCGTCGCCGAGCACGACGAGCAATCGCTCACCCTGGCCCAATACGTCCGCGTGCAGAACCTCGCCGGCGAAACGTTCGGCGACAGCGAAATCCACGTCGGCGTCGGCGACACGTTCACCCGACCCATCGGCCTCAACGAAACACGCGAGATGCTCATCGAACGCTACGTCAACGTCCCCGTCCGCAAAACCTACACCGCCGACCTCGCAACCTTCGGCTACCTCCACGAACAACGCCAGCAACTCCGCGTCCCCATGCACTACATCCTCACCAACAACGCCGACCACAACCTCGGCCGCGAACCACTCCCGCCCGGCAAGGTCCGCATCTTCCAGAAAGACCGACCCGACGCCGACGCCACCACCGCATTCCTCGGCGAAGACTGGGGCGAGTTCACACCCATCGACGATGAGATGGCCCTCTACCTCGGCGTCGCGCAAGACGTCGCTGTCCGACGCAACATCATCAAGCGCGAACGCGAACAGGTCACCGGCAACCTCAGCCACTTCCAGGTCGTCGTGCGATACGAAATCGAAAACTTCAAAGACGAGCCCGTCACCCTTCGCGTCGCGGAAGACATCGAAAAGCTCGCACAGGAAGTCGGCCTGAACAGCAGTCAGCCGCGCGAATGGGTTATCGACGCCGCCACAACCTTCGATGACGAACCCCTCGCCGACGAATCATCACACGAGCGCGTGATGTTCGAAGCCGAGTTGTCCGCCCGCGCGGGCGACCAGGCGGAAAAGGTCGTGCACGAACTGCACCTGACCTTCCGCAATGAATGGGAACTGCCCGTCCGCCCCCTGCCTCGCCGTTAACCCGACCAACCGTTTCGCGGCCGCCCCAACGGGGCGCCAAAGAAAGGCTCCGCCATGCGATACCTCATGCTTGCCATCATGCTCACCGCCGCCGTCGCCGGGCCCGCCCAGCCGACCGCCGCGCAGAACATCGACCTCTCCACCGTGCCCGGCCGCGACACGGTGCAACTGACCATCTACAACGCGGAAGACCTCACGCTTGTGCGCGAGACCCGCCACCTCACGTTCAAGCCCGGCGCGAACGTATTGCAGTTTTCGTGGGCGAACACGTTGATTGATCCGACGTCGGTGGAGATTCGTTTTCTCGATCGGCCGGACGAGCTCACCGTACTCGACACGCGCTTCCCGCACGATCGACCGGAAGTGCTCTACTGGAACGTGCAAAGTGAGTTCGCCGGCGAAGCACGCGTCGAAATCACCTACTTCACCAGCGGCATCACTTGGCAGGCCGACTACACCGCCATCGCCAGCGAAGACGACGCCGCCGCTCACCTTGAAGGCTACGTCACCGTCACCAACAACTCCGGCGAAGACTACGAAAACGCGCAGATCCGCCTCGTCGTCGGCGAAATCAACCTCGTCGAACAGATCGACGAACTGGCCCGACGCGGCGTGATCCGTAAAGAAGACCGTGACACGCCCGACGTCCGCCGACGTGTTGTCACCGATATGGTCGGCCGCGCCGAAGCCATGATGGAATCCGCCCCCGCCCCGCGGCAGATCGTCAAGGAAGGCCTCAGCGAATACTTCATCTTCACCATTGAAGGCCGTGAAACCGTGCCCCATCAATGGTCCAAACGCCTCCGCAGCTTCGACGCGACCGACGTCTCTCTGCGCACCGTCTACCGCTACCGTCCGCAAGAGTATGGCGACAAGCTCGTCCGCCTCTACCTGTTCCGTAATGACGCCGACGCCGGCCTCGGCAACGCGCCGCTGCCCGACGGCACGGTCCGCCTCTTCCGACGAAAGGCCGAGTCGAGCCTCAGCTACCTCACCCAACAGGACATTCGCTACATCCCCATCGGCGACGAAATCGAACTCGTGCTCGGCGAAGATCCCGAAGTCGTCTTCGAGCTCGTCAAGCAGCGCGTCTTCCGCAGCAACATCTGGCTTCAGGTGCACGGCCTCGACGTGCTCCGCCGTGCCGACGAGCCGGGCCTGGAGATCGACCCACGCAGCCACGTCGTCGGCTGGGACACGCACGCCCTCTACGAGCAACGCATCCGCAATTACACCGACCGCCCGATCGAAGTCGAAGTCCGCCGATCGTTCCCCGGCGATGTCGTGTTCCGCAGCGAACTCAACGCCAGCCGACACGACGTTCGCACCGTGCAGTACACCACCACGGTCGAGCCGGGCGAGACCGCGAGCCTGCCTTACGAGGTTGTGACAAAAGAAGGCCGAAACGCAGAGCAGCAGCGCGTCGCAATCGAAGAAATCGAACCGGCACAAGCCCCATAAAGCCCACGGCCTATTAAAGCCCACGGATGGCCATCCGTGGGCTTTGCTACCACCCCCAAACCACCCCTCACCCTCGCCTCACAATGCCGCAAGCCGCTTCGCCCGGTCCGTGGCGACCAGGGCATTGATCAGCCCGTCCAGTTCGCCCGCCATGATCGAGCCGAGGTTGAACGACTCGCCCAGCCGATGGTCGACAACCATATTGTCCTTGTAGCGATAGGTCCGCACGCGCTCGCTTCGCCCGCCCGAGCCGATCATGCTCGACCGCTGCTCGGCCCGCTCGCTGTCAGCCTGCCTTTGAAAATGGTCGTACACCCGGGCACGCAGAATCTGCCACGCACGCTCGCGGTTCTGCCGCTGGCTCTTCGTCTCCTGCATGCGGACCTCAATGCCCGTCGGCTTGTGAATCATGTGCACCGCGGTCGCGACCTTGTTCACGTTCTGCCCGCCGGGGCCTTGCGCCGTCGTGACATGTGTTTCGATATCGCTGTCAGGGATGTCGATCGCCAGCTTCTCCGGCTCAGGCAGCACCGCCACCGTCGCGGTCGAGGTGTGAATCCGCCCCTGCGTTTCCGTCGCCGGCACGCGCTTGACGCAGTGGACCCCGCCTTCATAGCCGAGCCCCTGCCACACGCCCAGCCCGCGCACGTTCGCCACCGCATGACGGACCCCGCCCTGATCGCCTGCCGACGCGCTGATCACCTCAAACGTCCACCCCTTCGTCCCGGCGAACGTCTGGTACATCTGCAACAGGTCGCCCGCCCACAGCGCCGCCTCGGCCCCGCCCGTACCGGCCCGCAGTTCCAGTATCACCGCGCCCACTGCCCGGTCGTCCGCCGTGACCAACTCGTTCGCCACCGCTTCCAGCAACGACTCTGTCTGCTCGCGCAACCCCGGCAGTTCGCTCGCCGCCAGTTCCGCAAGCTCCGCGTCCTCACGCTCGGCGACGATCTGCTCGTGCTCGGCGATCTGTTCGCGCAATGCTTTCCACTGTCGATACCGATCGACCAGTTCCGCGATCGCCGACCGCCGAACGCTCAACTCGCGCAGCTTGTCAGCGTCGCTCACGACCGCCGGGTCGACAAGCTTCGCCTCAAGCTCATCAAACTGCGCATCGAGCGCGTCGAGCTTGCTCACCAGGTTGGCATGCGGTTCGGTCATCACGATTTCCAACTTCCCTCAGGGTTTCCAACTCTCCAAAGGCTTCCCACTCCCCAAAGGCAGAGCAGCTTAAGCTGCTCTGCCCGACACAACGAAAGTTTTCCCCTGGCCCCCACACGCCCGGCCCTGCGCACGCCCGGCCCCGCGCACGAAAAAGCCGCAGCGCTCAATGCACTGCGGCTCGTGTGGTTTTCTCGAAGCTACTTGCGCTTGGCGAAGTAGTTGCCAGCGAACTTGCGCTGGAACTTCTCGACCCGGCCGGCGGTGTCGAGGAACTTCTGCTTGCCCGTGTAGTACGGATGCGACTCGCTGGAAATATCCACCTTCACCAGCGGATATTCGTTACCGTCCTCCCACTTGATCGTCTCCTTCGAGTCGACCGTCGAGCGGGTGAGGAACTTGTAATCAGCCGAGACGTCCTGAAAAACGACCGGGCGATATTTCGGGTGAATATCTTTCTTCATCACAGCCACCTTGCGTGCGGGGCGGTTAAGGGGGTTCTTGGCCTCAAAAGCGAGTCGCGTATCATACGATCTTTTCAACTTGCGAGCAACACCACCATGGACGTCTTTCTCAACGGCAAATTTCTCCCTCCCGACCAGGCCCGTCTGCCGGTCGATGATGCGGGCTTCCAGCACGCGGTCGGCCTGTTCGAGACCATGGCGGTCTACCACGGCAACGTCTTCCGCCTCGACAGCCACCTCGCCCGCCTCGCGGACTCCGCCAAACAGCTGGGCCTGACGCCAAAGCTTAACACCGACCCGCTGGCCGAGGCAGTGCGTAACACCATTAAACACAACAAGATCGACCGCGCCCGCCTCCGCCTCACCCTCACCGCCGGCTCGCTCTCGTTGCTCAAGCCCACCGACCAGGCGCCCACGCCTACGCTGCTGATCGTCCCCAGCGAGCCGACCGTCTACGCCCCGGAGTATTTCGATAAGGGGGTGATGGCTCTGGTCGCCCCGCCCGCCGCGAACCCCTTCGACCAGCTCGCCGGCCACAAGACGCTCTCCTACTGGGCACGCCTGCGCACCCTCCGCCAGGCCGCGAGCGCCGGCGCGGGTGAAGCCATCTGGCTCAGCGTCTCCAACCATCTGGCCAGCGGAGCGGTGTCCAACATCTTCCTGGTCAAGAACGACGCCCTGCTGACCCCCTTCGCCCGCGGCGAGGAGGCCAAGGGCGCCCTGCCCGCCCCCGTGCTGCCCGGCATCACCCGGGCCGCTGTGCTGGAACTGGCGGAGGAGATGAACATTCCCGCTCACAAGCAGATGCTTTCGGTCAACGACCTGCTCGAAGCCGACGAGGTGTTCCTCACGAATTCAAGTTGGCATGTGCTGCCCGTGACACAGGTAGAAAAGAAAACCGTCAGCGACGGCAAGGTCGGCCCCGTCACCCAAAAACTCCGCGAAGCGCTGCTGGCCAAGATCGAAGAAGAAACCATCGACTGACGTTTAGCCCTCGCGCCCACGCGAGGACGCGCTCCGGCGTAGGCGCCGGGACTAAACGCGCTGCCTTGCGAACGCGCCACGGCATGAAACCCGATACCATGCCCGCACCATGATCGACCTTAAAGACCTACGCACGAACCCGGACAAGTATCGACGAGGCGCGGCGAACAAGCAGGTGAACGTCGGCATCGACGCGCTGCTCTCGCTCGACGCCGACCTGCGCCAGGCCATGACCCGGCAGCAGGAGCTGACCGCCGAGAAGAACCAGATCGGCAAGCAGATCGGCCAGATTGCGGGCAAGCTCAAAAAGGCTGGCGACAATGAACGAGCCGATTTGCAGCAGCAGATGAAGCAGCTTCAGCAACGGCCCGCCGCGATCAAGGAAGAAGAAGCGAAGCTCGCCGAGCAGGTGCATCAGCTTGAACAGCAGCGCGATGCGCTCTGGCTGCAAGTGCCCCAGCCCGCCGACGAAGACGTGCCCGTCGGTACGTCGGCCGACGACAACGTCGAGTTGCGTACGTGGAAGTCCGACTGGTTCGACCCCGCGAAGTCGTTCGCCGACAACAAGGGTTTCGAGCCGAAGTCGCACACCGAGTTAGGCGAAGCGCTCGGCCTGTTCGACTTTGAGCGGGGCGTGAAGATGGCGGGCAGCCGAAGCTACGTGCTCACCGGCGACGGCATGCGCCTGCACAACGCGGTGCTCCAGTTCGCCTTCAACTTCATGGTGCAGGACCACGGCTTCACACCCATGAGCGTGCCCGTGCTCGTCCGCGACCAGGTCATGGTCGGCACGGGCTTTTTCCCCGGCGGAAAAGATCAAGCCTACGAAGTGAAAGAGACTGAAAGAGGCGGCGGCTATGACCTCTACCTCACCGGCACGGGCGAAGTCGGCTTGATGGGCTATCACGCTGACGAAATACTCGACGCCGACTCGCTGCCGCGCTGCTACACGACGGTGAGCACCTGCTTCCGCCGCGAAGCCGGGGCCGCGGGCAAAGACACTGCCGGGCTGTATCGCATCCACCAGTTCGACAAGGTTGAGCAGGTTGTCATCTGCCAGGCCGACGAGCAGACGTCTCGCGACTGGCACAAGAAAATGATCGGCTACGTCGAAGCCTTGCTGCAAGCCCTCGAACTGCCCTACCGCCTGCTCCAATGCTGCACGGGCGACCTGGGCCCGAAAAACGCCGACATGATCGACCTCGAAACGTGGATGCCCTCGCGCGAAAGCTATGGCGAAACACACTCGGCCTCCCGCCTCTACGACTACCAATGCCGCCGACTGAACATGCGCTACAAAGACCCCGAGTCGGGCAAAAACGTGTTCTGCCACAGCCTGAACAACACGGTCGCCGCGAGCCCGCGCATTTTGATTCCAATCCTCGAGCTTTATCAGAACGAGGACGGCAGCATCACCGTGCCAACGGCGCTACGCCCGTACATGGGCGGCGCGGAACGCATCGGCGGTTGACTGGATTAGACAATACAAGCCACGAAGACACGAAGGACACGAAGAAAACACGAAGAGAAACAAGAAGAGGAAGTATTTTCTCTTTTCTTCCTGCCTTCCTTCGTGTCCTTCGTGTCTTCGTGGCTAATTCCACTCCTGAAAATCTCGCGACGCTCTACGACTTCGGCGGATCGGAACTATCCTCGTCGCGGACGTCAATCAGGCTTGCTTCGGGGAAGATTTCTAGCGCCTGGCGGACCAATGGCAAGCCCATCGCTTCGCGACGATCGGACGCAGCGCCCGAGGTTGGTGATGGGGACGCGGCCGTATCCTCACCGCCGCTGGCGGGCGTTTCGCGGTCGAGCGTGACGCGGACGCGTCGGCCGGTGACGTCCTGCAACACCTTGCCGATCTGGGCGAGGCGTGGTTCGGTGGCGAATCCATACACTTCACGATGGCCGGGCACGATGCGGAGCGTGGCACGCTCGGCGTCGAGGCGGTCGAGTTGAACGAATCGCAGCCAGGCCCATGACGGCTTCTGCAGCGCGCGGTCGAGCACTGCCGACCAGACGGCGGCCGGATCGTCGGGGTTGTCGATGGGCGAGGGTAATGAAGCCGAGCCTTGAGTCGCAACGCGACGAAGGGCCGGATCGTCGGCTGAAGGAGGCGGCGAAGTCGCTGGTGGAGCATCCGGCCCTTCGTCGCGTTGCGACTCAGCCCTCGGCTTGGGGGGTGATACCTGACTGTTGACACTGCCCCCCGGGCCAGTCAGCGCCGCGCGGGTGTCAACGGCTTTTTTTTTTCCGCGCCATCCCCGCCGGCCAGCAGCGCCGCCACGTCCGCCATCTTCTCCGCCAGCGCGAGGCGGACGATCACGGCGTCCAGCAGCGCTCGCGGGTTCGGGCTCGACTTGGCCTGCCGCTGCACGTTGTCGCACACAGCGATCATGTACGTCAGCCCGGCCGGGTCGAACTGCTTCGCCTGCACGCCGGCCTGCTGCTTCGCATCTTCGGAAAGCTCGACGAGGTCGCTGGCCTCGCCACACGCGGCGATGAGCATGAGCTGCCGTAGCCGTTCGATGAGCACGTCGATGAGTTGGTCCTGGCTGATGCCGTGGGCGAGCAGTGAGGCGGCCTTTTCGAGCGCCACCTTCACATCGCCGGCGGCGAAGGCGTCGACCAGCTCGATCACCATCTGCTGCGGCGGCAGGCCGAGCATCTGCTCAAGCGTCTGCGGCGTCAACGGCGACTCGCCCGTGGCGATCAGGCGGTCCAGCAGCGAGAGGGCGTCGCGCATCGAGCCGTTGCCCAGCCGAGCGATCTGCCAGACGACCTGTTCGTCGGCCTCGATGCTTTCATTTTTCAGCACGGCGGCGAGATGGTCGGCGATCCGCTGCGTCGGAATGTTGCGAAAATCGAACCGCTGACAGCGCGACTGAATCGTCGCGGGCACCTTGTGCGACTCGGTGGTACAGAGGATGAACTTCACATGCGACGGCGGCTCTTCCATGGTCTTGAGCAGGGCGTTGAACGCCGCGCCCGAGAGCATGTGCACCTCGTCGATGATGTAGACCTTGTAGCGTGCGTTGTCGGTCGGCGAGAGGCCGGCGTTGGCGATGAGCTGGCGGGCCTGGTCGACGCTGTTGTTCGAGGCACCGTCGATTTCGATGACGTTCAGGTCGTCGCCGCGCATGATGGCGTCGGCCATGCGCTGCTGAACGTCGCCGGCGGGCAGGTCGTTGGCTGCACCTGACCCGCCGGGCTCCTCGGCGGGGCGCGTCGGCGGGTCGAACGTATCCGGGGCGTTCAGGGCGCGGGCAAAGAGGCGGGCCATCGAGGTCTTACCCACGCCGCGCGTGCCGGTGAAGAGGTAGGCGTGAGCCACGCGGCCGGTGGTGATGGCATTGCGAAGCGTGCGCGCGACAGGCTCTTGTCCGACGACATCGTCGAACGACTGCGAGCGGTAGCGGCGGGCGAGGACGGTGTAGGACATTGGCTTGAGGCTTAAGGCTTGAAGGGCTTGAGGTTTTGGGAAACTTGCCTGAGGTGACAGTCTCAAGCCTCAGGCCCCAAGCCTCAAGCCCACGGCGAAGCCGTTCGCTGCGTGGATCGACGGCCAGGACACCGACGGCACCGGGCCGGACGCCACTTAGGGCTGCTCCGATCAAGGCCTGACCCGATTCGCGGGCCGACCCGTGCACCGGGCCCGGCCGTCGATCCACGCAGCGCGGCGAAGCCGCGGTTTCGCGTTCCTGGTTCCTCGCTTCGGTTCTTCCATGCGATGCCGCACGCCAAACCGGAAACCGGGAATGAGAAACCAGAAACCTAGAGCTGAGACGATAGCCCGCGCCCGATGCCTTGGCAAATCGCTTGGCGTAAGCGTCGCGAGCGCGTATCCTCATGGAGACATATATTGCTGATTGCCATTATTGATTCATTCATTCCGCAATCCGAAAGTGCAAGGCCCAGCTATGGTTCTGTCTATTCTCCGCGGCGCGTTCATCCTGCTGGTGGCATCCGTCGCCGCGTTGTATGTCGTGTCCTGGCAACGTGAAATGGCGGCTCAGGACGAACAGATCAGCCTCTTTACCGTGGTCCTGATGCTCGGCATCACCCTCGGGATCGCGGGGGTGATCATCGCCATCGACGCCGGCACGCGGCGAAAGCGCCTCTCCGCAGTCTCCGGCATCTTCCTCGGCCTGATCGCCGGCCTGCTGGCTGCATATGCCCTGAGCTTTCCCGTCGGGCTCGTGGCGGTGCTATTCGCGCCGGCGCCAGGCGAGGCCGGGTTTGAAGAGTTCATGAACCTCCTTCAGGGCGTGCAGGTCATCATCGGCCTGATCACCTGCTACATCGGCATTTCCCTCGTCATCCAGACCAAGGACGACTTCCGCTTCGTCATCCCCTACGTCGAGTTCGCCAAGCAGATCCGCGGCAACCGCCCGACCATCCTCGACACATCAGTCATCGTCGACGGCCGGGTGCTGGACATCATCGAAACACACGTGCTCCAAGGGTTGGTCGTCGTACCCAAGTTCGTGCTCAACGAGTTGCAGACCATCGCCGACTCGTCCGACAAACTCCGCCGTGCTCGTGGGCGCCGGGGTCTGGAAGTGCTTCAAAAGCTTCAGGACAGCCCCGCTGTCGAGATCAGCATCGAAGAGGCCACAGACGTCGATGGCGTGAACGTCGACCAGAAGCTGATCGGCCTCGCCCAGCACATGCAGGGCCGCGTCATGACCAACGACTACAACCTCAACAAGGTCGCCACCCTCCGCGGTGTCGAGGTGATCAACCTCAACGATCTGGCCAAAGCGATGCGTCCCGTCGTCCTGCCCGGCGAGCACATGGACATCCGCGTGGTCAAGCCCGGCGAAGGCCCGACGCAGGGCGTCGGCTACCTCGACGACGGCACGATGGTCGTCGTCGAAGGCGCTCGCAACCACATCGGCGAAGCGGTCAGCCTTATTGTCACAAGCACGTTGCAGACCTCCGCCGGCCGTATGATCTTCGGCCGATACGAAACCTCGCAAGACTCCGGCACCGCGACGCCACCCGCCGAGGCTGATGCTGCCGAGCCGGGCGACGCCCCCCCGGCCGAGCCAGCCGGGGCTGGTGCTGGCAGCAGCCGACCGCGAGCCGCCCGCCCCCGCACCGGCCGCAACCCCCGCCGCGGGGGGTGAACCGCAGCCGATCGATCCCGCGATCGACTGCGTCCCACGGCTAACGGCCGACATGTTCATGGGTTGTCCGCAGACGGTACAATGGAGGCCATGGCTCACGGAGGCGATCGCAACTCAGCGCAGTCAACCGTCGGACAGGGCCGACGTTGCATCATCTGTGTGCCCCCGGAGAGCGCCCCGCCCAGCCGACTGCTGACCGGCCTGTCGCAACGGCACGTGCCCGTCACGGTGATGAGCGACGCACCCTCGGTCATGTACGACCTGAGCCTGCCCGGCGGCGTGCTCGCATTGATCGTGGTCGAGCCGGACCGCCAGCCGCATTTGGCCGACCTGCTCGCGGCGGTGCGTGCGTATTATGCTCGGTTGCCGTTGTGGCAATACCGCGCTGAGGTCGACGGCCTGACCCGGCTGAGCACCGACGAGCCAATGCCGGCTAACGAATCAACCGATAAGGCACAGACAGGCGAGCCGGCCGCGGACGACGCCAAGCCGACGACGCCAGCCCATGTTGTGACGGCGGCGGACGATGAGGACGACGACGAGGAGGCCGACGATCGGCGGGCCCTGCGCCTGATCGCCGACGAGCCGCGCGGCCCGCTGCTGACCGCTGAGGAACTGGAGATGCTGCTGGGGCCGCTCCACGAGGAGAAACCACCACGCTCATGAGCACCGGCCATGACAACACCGCCGACGCATCCACGTCGCACTCGGCCACGGACCGCTCAGCGCCGCGCGTGATCGTGGTCGACCCCGCGCTGGCCGAGCAGTTGAACGACGAACTGGTGAGTCAGTGTCTGCCCGGATCGCAGGTGTGTGCCGTGCCCACGTTTCTCAACGCGCTGGGCGAGTTGGCACGCGGGCCGGCGGCAGCGGTGCTCGTGCCGGCACGCGCGATGGCGGGCATGGTCGCTGCGGGGGCGAAGACGATGCGCCGCATGGCCCCCGATGCAAAGCTGCTCGTCGTCGCCGACGACACCGGCCGCGCCGAGGCCGAGCGCGCCATCGAGCACGGCTTCGACGCCCTCGTCCCCGAACCCATCACCCACCCCACGTTGCATACCGCCTGGCATGGCACGCCACCTGCATCGCCATCGCCCCAAGCCGAAGCAGCGTCCGGTGCCGCCGCGACCGCAACCGCCGATCAAACATCGAAAAGCCAAGCGCCTTCCGCCGACGCTGCGCTCGAAGACGCAGAGCTCGGCGATGTCGATCTTGTCGAAGCGATCCTCAACGGCCAGGACCTGCTGCGGCGGACGGCCCTGCGTCTGGTCGCCGCGCGATCGGGCATCACCAACCTCGGCTGGGCCGACCCTGGCGAAGATGTACCCGCCGAGCATGTCAGTTCCGCTGTGACCTGCCGCGACCACCGCTTCGGCCTGCTGCACGCGCCGGCCCCAACGCCACAGGACCACCTCGACGGGTGGGCCGCCTGGCTGGGCCGCTGGCTCACGCTCGAACGGCAGGTGCGTCAGCTTGAAGAGCTGTCGATGAAAGATGAGCTCACCGGCATCTGGAACCGTCGATACTTCAACCGCTTTCTCAAGCACGTGGTCGACCGCAGCGCCCGCGACCGCTCGCAGGTCACGTTGCTCGTGTTCGACATCGACGATTTCAAAATCTACAACGACCGCTACGGCCACGCCGCCGGCGACGAAATCCTCCGCGAGACCGCCCGCCTCATGCAAAGCTCCGTTCGCGAGCACGACGTGGTCGCCCGCATCGGCGGCGACGAGTTCGCCGTCATCTTCTGGGACGCCGACGAGAAGCGCCGCCCCGACAGTCATCATCCCGAATCCGTCCGCGCCGCCGCGACCCGTTTCCAGCAAGCCATCCTTCAGCACCGCTTCCCCAAGCTGCTGAACGAAGCACCGGGCTCGCTCACCATCTCCGGCGGTCTGGCGAGCTTCCCATGGGACGGCCGCACACCCGAAGAGCTCACCGACAAGGCCGACCAGATCGCCATGCAAGCCAAACGCCAGGGCAAAAACGCCATCACGTTCGGCCCCGGCGCGCTTCGCTCTGGCGAAGCGTAGTTTCGAGTTCCGAGTTTCTGGTTTCGAGTTGACGCTCGGCGCACCCACTTCAGTAGGCGGAAATCGGAGGCACGCCCAACCGTTTCTCCGCCCTGTAAATTGACCTCGCTGGTGTTCCCCAACTCGAAACTCGAAACTCAAAACGCGAAACTCTCTCCCCCCACGTTGCCATGCGACGCATTTACCCCGATAATCCCCTTTCTGAACCCAGCCAGACAAACGTTCTTTCATACAAGAGGATTTCACGCAATGTCATTCGATTCGACCATTCACGCCAAGGCCGTCGATCTCTCCAAGCTCAGCTATGAGATGACCGCCGCGGCCGGTTCCGGGCACCCCACCACCGCCGCCAGCCTCGCGCACCTCGTCAGCGTGCTCATGTACCAGCACATGCGCTACGAGCCGAGCAACCCGCTGCACCCGTCCGCTGACCGCCTCGTGCTTTCCGAAGGCCACGCCGTGCCCATCGTCTACGCCGCGTGTGCCGACATCGGCATCGCCATCGGCACGGACCGCGACCACTGGCGGCCCATGACCCGCGAAGACGCCATGACCCTTCGCGCCATCGACTCCGTCGTCGACGGCCACCCCAACCCCGTCGAAGGCTTCCCCTTCTTCGACACCGCCACCGGCTCGCTCGGCCAGGGCCTCTCCCACGCCGCCGGCATCGCCGCCGCAGCCAAGGTCGACGGCCTCGACCGCCGCATCTTCTGCATCATCGGCGACGGCGAATCACGCGAAGGTCAGATCTGGGAAGCCATCGACTTCATCAAGGACCATCAACTCGCCAGCGTCCTGCCGATCTTCAACTGCAACGTCTACGCACAGTCGGACAAGGTCAGCCCGCAGCAGACTGCCGAAACCACCGCCAAGAAACTCGAAGCCGCCGGCTATGAAGCCCTCGTCATCGACGGGCACAACCCCACCGCCATTCAAGAAGCCCTCTCGCAACACGCCCAATCGCAGCACGACCCCAACGCCGCGCCGATCGCCATCGTCGCCAAAACGCAAAAGGGTTGGGGTAGCCCCAGCCAGCAGGGCGCTGGCCACCACGGCAAGCCGGCCGACGGCGACGACATGACCAAGGCTCTCGAAGAGCTCGACGCCACCGGCAGGCAGCTCGGCGCCTCGGCGGACACCACGCTGAAGATCGGCCTGATCTCGCCTAAAAAGCCCGACCAGCCCACCGTCAACGATCCACTGAGCTTCCCACAAGCCTGCGAGAAGTTCGGCCAGTCGCTGGACAAGGGCAAGCTCGCCACGCGTCGCGCGTATGGCATCGCCCTCCGCGCGCTCGGCCATCAGCGTTCCAACGTGATCGCCCTCGATGCCGACGTGAGCAACTCCACCTTCGCCGAGATGTTCTTCAAAGACGAAGCCCTGGCCGACCGCTACTTCGAATGCCGCATCGCTGAGCAGAACATGTTCTCCGTCGCCGCCGGCCTCAGCGCCGCGGGCAAGATTCCCTACTGCTCCACCTTCGCCAAGTTCGTCAACCGCGGCTACGACCAGATCGAGATGGCCTTCAACAGCGGCGCGAACTTCAAGATCGTCGGCTCGCACGCGGGCATCTCCCTCGCCGCCGACGGCCCAAGCCAGATGTCGCTGCCCGACATCGCCTGGTTCCGCAGCTTCGCCACCATGAACGCGAAGAACGGCGCGCCCGGTTTCTTCGTGCTCCAGCCTTCCGATGCGTACCAGGCCTACGCCCTCACGCTCGCCATGGCCGAGCACGCCGGCCCCTGCTACATGCGAACGCTGCGTCCGGACACGGAGTTCCTCTACTCCGAAAACGACACGTTCCAACTCGGCGGCCACGAAGTGCTCGAACAGGGCCGTGACCTGCTCATCGTCGCCTCCGGCTACATGGTGCACGAAGCCAACAAGGCGCTCGAGCAACTCGACAAGCAGGGCATCGACGCCGCGCTCGTCGACCTCTACTCCATCCCCTTCGACGAGGAAGCCATCCTCGATCTCGCCAACGAAAACAACGGCATGATCCTCACCGTCGAAGACAACTACGGCGCAGGCTTCGGCTCGGCCGTGGCAGACGCGGTCGCGGCCGACGGCGGCGGCTTCACCGTGCGACAGATGCACGTCCGCAACCTGCCCAAGTCCGGCCGAACGCCCGACGAAGTGCTCAACTACTGCGGCCTCAGCGCCGGCCACATCGTCAAGGAAGCCATGTCCATGCTCCAACTCTCCGGCGCATGAACGTGAGCCTCACCCTATGAAAAACACGAAGCCCACGGCGTCACGCCGTGGGCTTCTTTTATTTACATCTCAAATTGACTCGTTACACATACCACATCACTTGACTTCAATCTTCCGCGGCTTGACCTCTTCGCGCTTGGGCAGGTGGATCGTCAACACGCCCTCGTTCAGCTTGCACTCGATCTTGCTTTCATCCACCGGCGTGGGCAGACGGAAGCTTCGGCTGACGCGGGTGTACCGACGCTCATGCAGGTAGCGCTCTGTCTTCTCCTGATCCTGCTTCATCTCGCGGTGCGCGTTGATCGTCAGCACGCCCTGCTCCATCGTCACGTCGATGTTCTGCTTCGTAAAGCCGGGCAGTTCCGCTTCCACGATCACGTTGTTCGCATCTTCGTGAATGTCCACCGGATAGCTGGCGACGCCTCCATAGCCGGCGTCCGGCGCATTGCCCCAAGCACGATCAAAAGCTCGGTCGATCTCACGCTGCAACAGGTCAAACGGCGTATCCATTCGTCGAGTCGGAAGCATGGCGAACCTCCTTTCATCATGTTGCCAGTGCTTTGCCACACCCTCGTGGCGACTGCGTCTGATGCCAACCCGGCCAGGCCCACGGCCCGGCCACCGTCGACCCCTGCCGACGGCACCTAAATGAACCGCAAGTCTCATGCCAACCCATGAAATGCAAAACCCATTGACATTAAAATGATTATAAACATTAAAAAGAAGCCGTTATTGTCACAGTGACAGTCTCGGCCGTGAGCATTGCAAGCTTGGCAACCGTCGAGCGGCCCTGGCGCCCGACCGACGTCACGCCCCGCTTCGGCGCGATGATCGACCGACTGCAAATGCCGCCTGACCGCCGAACCGCCGCTTCGCCTGCGTGCCGCTGGCCGTCAACTTGACGAAACATGCCCAACGCACGACACTTGTGCTCCACAGGGGCACCTTGTTTTCCGTCACGGCCCCAAGGCCCGCGGCAACGCAGGCGTACAACGAGGTGCCAATTCTCTACCCCGGTCATCTGTCGGAGTCTTAACGCATGGCACGAGCACGCAGCAGCGGCGGCGGAGCGGCAACCGCCTGGTTGGTCGTGATTCTGGGCATCGGATTCGTCGTCTGCCTTGTGCTGGCGATTGTCTTCTACACCCAGGTGACCGGCCTTCAGGAACAGGCGGATCAGGCCGAGAACGACCTGCGCGTCTATGTCACACGCGAACTCGAGTCGGCCCCCGAAGTGGTCCGCCTCGCCGAGCAGCGGTCGCAGGAAGGCGCCGTCGTCGACCAGCTCATGCGACAGAACAGCGCCCTGCGAAGCCTCATCGGCGGCGACACGCAGGCCTCGTTCAATGACCTCGCCGCCGAGCTGAACGAGCGCATGGAACGCGACACCGTGCTCCGCGAGATCGCTCGGCTGAACGATGAACTCAGCGCCGCCAACGACCAGCTTCAGCAGGCCGAGCAACAGGTCGCCGCCGCTCAGGAACAGGTCGCCCAGGCTCGCGCCCGCTCTGAGGAGCGGACCCAGACCTACGACGATCAGGTCGACGAACTCCAGCAGCAGCTCAGCCAAGTCACCGGTCAGTTCGAGGCCTACCAGCAGCGTGTCGCCGAGATGGAAGGCCAACTCCGCCAGCAGATCGACGCCGCACGACGCGACCGCCAGGAGCGCGTCACCGAGCTTGAAGGCAGCTATGACGAGCTCACCGCCGAGCGTGAAGACCTGATGTCCCGCATCCGTGAGCTGACACGCGGCGGCGACACGCTCGACCCGCCCGACGTCATCCAGGCCGACGGCCAGCTTGTCTCCGTTCAGGAACAGACCAACACCGCCTATATCAACCTCGGTCGAGCCGACGGCCTCGTCCTCGGACTGACCTTCGAAGTCTTTGATGCCGACGAAATGGTCCGCATCGGCGACCTCACCGAAACCGACGTCCGCGGCAAGGCGACCGTCGAAGTGATCAATGTCGGCGATACCTCGTCGCGCGTTCGCGTCGTCCGCATGTCGCGCGGCGCCACGCTCGGCTCCGGCGACCAGATCATCAACCTGATCTACGATTCGCGCACCCGCTTCCGCTTCTATGTCTACGGCGATTTCGACATCGAACGCACCGGCGAGCCGACCGAAAGCGACCGACATCGCGTCGAGAGCATGGTCACCCGGTGGGGCGGCCGACTCGCCGAGGACCTCAACTACGAAGTCGACTACCTGGTGCTCGGCGAAGAGCCCCGCGTGCCCGACCAACTCCCGCCGGGCGAAATCGACCCGGTCCGCATCCGTGAGCACGTCGAAGCGACGCGTGTCTACGAACGCTATCAGGAGCTGATCGCCCAGGCCGAGGAGCTGGCGATCCCCGTGCTCAACCAGAACCGCTTCCTCTCGCTGATCGGCTACTACGAGCGTTGAGCGCAGCGATTGACAGGCAATTGCACTAATAACCCGAATAAAGCCCACGGACGGCCATCCGTGGGCTTTATACGTTCTAAGCTGATAATCTCTCATGGCACGTAACCAAGGTCCCCTGACAAGCTGGCCGCAGTACCTCGCCGTCCGCGCCGTGACGATGGGGCTGACATCGTTCGACATTGATCGCAACCTGCGCACCGCTGGCTGGATCGGCCGAACGCTCTACCACCTCGATGCCCGCCACCGCAAACGCGCCCGCGCCAGCATCGCGATGGCCTACCCGCATGCCGACGACGCGACGCTGGACCTCATCGCCCGCGGTTCGTTCGAACACTTCGTGCAACTGGCCATCGAAGTGCTGCACACCCCCCGCCTGATCCACCGCGACGGCTGGGCCGCTCACACCCAGTTCCACAACCTCGGCCCCGCGCTGAAGCTGCTCAATGCCCGCCAACCGATGATCCTGCTCACGGGACATCTGGGCAACTGGGAACTGCTGGGCTACCTGCTCGCCACGCTCGGCTATGACCTTGACGCTATCGCACGTCCCATCGACAACCCGCTGATCAATCGCTGGCTGCTGGGCATCCGCGAGCGCCAGGGCATGCGCATCATCACCAAGTGGGATGCCGCCGAGCGCATGACCCGCGTGCTGAGCAACCGCGGCGCCCTGGGCTTCATCGCCGACCAGAACGCCGGCGACAAAGGGCTGTTCGTCCCCTTCTTCGGCCGACTCGCCAGCACGTACAAATCCATCGGCCTGCTGGCGATGCGAAAGCAGGTGCCCGTCGTCTGCGGCTTTGCTCACCGCATCGGCCCCGCCTTCCGGTTCGAGGTCGGCGTCGTCGACGTCATCCACCCCCAGGACTGGGCCGACCGCGATGACGCCCTCTACTACATCACTGCCCGCTACACCCGCGCGATCGAAACCATGGTCCGCCGTCGGCCGGAGCAGTACCTCTGGATGCACCGCCGGTGGAAGTCGCGCCCCCGCCACGAGCTGCAAGGCAAGCCGATGCCCGGCCACCTGCGCAAGCATCTCGAACAGCTGCCTTGGATGACTGACGCCGAGCTCGCCGAGCTCGAACGGCCGATCGACCCGGGAACCTATGCAAAATGACGGCGGCCGGAGCAAGCCGAGGTGCCCCCCCGCACCTGTCGGCCGGCAACACGATGGCTGACAAAAAAGTTCGCCTGGAAAATGAGAACAGGTTATCATTGTTGCCGGAGGCCATTGTGATGCCTGAGGCATCCATTCTGGAGCAAGTCATGGGTAACAGGCGAGAGGCGGGGAAATCCGGTGCCGGAGCATGGGTGGGCTGGCCGGTGTGGGCGGTCGGCGGGCTGATGCTTGCGCTGCTGCTCGGCTGCGGCGAGCGGGACGAACCCATCGCGGACAACAGCGGCGAGCCTGCCGAGCAGACCTACATCATCGTCGCCAGCATTCACCCACTGGCGGACCTGGCCTCGCAGGTGACCGGGCCGGGGTTTGAGGTGCACACCCTGCTGCCCGCCGGCGCGACGCCGCACGGCTTCGAGCCGACGGCTGACAAGATCCGCCTGCTCGGCCGAGCCGACCTCATCCTCACCGTCGGCCTGACGCTCGACCCCTGGGCCGACCGCGCCGCCGCCACCGCCGGCCGCGACACTCCCCTGCTCTCCATGGCCGAGATGCTCGACCGCGAAGCCGTCGACGCCGTTGCGGGCGAGTTGCGCGAAGTCCAGATCAACGGCGAGTTCGGCTACGACGAACACGAACACCACGATCACGATCATGATCATGATCATGGCCACGACCACGATCACCACGATCACTACCACGACCACGATGGCCCGGACAGCCACCTGTGGATCGACCCGGTGCTCGTCAAGCAGTGGGTTCGCCAACTGCGAAGCGAGCTCGTCACTCGATTCCCCGCCCGCTCGGACGAGATCGAGCGAAACGCCGCGGCGGTGCTCGCCTCACTCGAACAGCTCGACGCGGAGTTCCGCGAGCAATTGGCAGCCGTGCCCAAGCGCGAGCTTGTCACGTTTCACAACGCTTTCGACCGCCTGGCCAACCGCTACGGCCTGGAGGTGGTGGCGCACCTGACCGACGCGGACCTCGAGCACGGCGCGGAGATCCGCCCCGGCCGCTGGCGGCAGGCCGTCGCCGCCGTTCGGCAGTATGACTTGAAGGTGCTCTACAGCGAACCGCAGTTCCCTGTCCGCGAGCTTGCCTCTATTCGCCGGGAGACCGGTGTCGAAGTGCTCACGCTCGACCCGCTCGGCCACCCGCGCCGCGAGGGCTACCGCACATACCAGGAAACCATGCGAACCAACCTCGAAACCCTCGTCGACGGCCAGAGCCGAACGCGATACTACTGAAAAGTCTCCAGGAGATTCGAGTGAGCCGGACTCACGAAATTCTGCCGGATCGCCCATCGGCTTGATGGCTGTCTGGTTCCGACGGCTGAATGATTTCACCACGAAGAGCACGAAGGACACAAAGGACACGAAGGTCACGAAGAAAACCAGATTTTTTTCTTTTGCTCTTCCTGATCTCTTCGCTTTCTTTTCTTCTTCGTGTCCTTCGTGTCCTTTGTGCTCTTCGTGATCAAAATCGAATCACCTCAGCGCCCATGCACCAGCACGCCGACTGCCATCACGACGATTCGCTCGCCCGGCATGATCCGGCGCATGATGCGATCTGTCTCGACCATGTGAGCTACCACTACCCGCCGCGCCTGTTCGACCGCGATCAGCAGGCCGCGCAGCTCGCGCTCGACGATGTCACGCTCCACATCGAGCGCGGCGTCAATCTCGGCATCATCGGCCCCAACGGCGCGGGCAAGTCCACGCTCCTGCGCATCATGCTCGGCCTGCTCGAAGGCTACACCGGCAGCGTGCACATCGCAGGCCTCACCCCGCGCGATGCCTGTCGCCAGGGCAATATCGTCGGCTACGTGCCCCAACGCGCCGACGTCGAATGGCGCTTCCCGCTCACTGCCACGCAGGTCGTCCGCATGGGGCTCGTCGGGAAGACAGGCCTGTTCCGCTGGTACAGCAAGTCCGACAAGCAATACGTCGAGCACATCATGGAGCAAGTCGGCGTCACCGACCTGCGCAACCGCACCATCGGCGCGCTCAGCGGCGGCCAGCAGCAACGCCTCTTCATCGCCCGCGCCCTCGTCGCCAAACCCAGCATCCTCATCCTTGACGAGCCGCTGGTCGGCATCGACGAAACCGGCCAACGCCAATTCGCCGAGTTGATCCATGCGCTGCACGAAAGCCTCGAGTTGACCATGGTCATCGTCAGCCATGACATTCAAGCCATCGCCGCGGGCTGCAATCGCGTCGCCTGCCTCAAACGACGGATTCACTATCATGACGCCCCCGAAGGCCTCACGCCCGAGGTGCTCGCGGAAGTGTTCGAGCACGAAATCGCGCCGGTGATCCGACGGACGGACCTTAACGCCAAGTCGCCAAGGCACCAAGACGCCAAGCAGAGAACTCCGGAGAACTGAGCATGTCTGAGAGCGAGAATCAGCCGGTCACACGGCGGGAGTTCAATGAGTTGGCGATTGTTATGTTCGTCATGATTATTCTCGCCTTCATAGCGACGGGGGAAGTGCAATTGTGGCAGAGAGTGGTGCTGTTGTTGGTCGCCGTCGGACTCATGGCCCTTTGGCTTTTGCGCAGCAAAATGCGGCGGACCTAGTGGCAAGGCTTTGTTTAACGCTAATGAAAGAGTGTGGCATGAACGAAGACCGCCAACGGCCGGTGACGCGGAAGGAGTTTTATGAGCTCGGGTCCGCAACTTTCACCTTTATGCTGCTTATGTTTGTGGCCATGAGCGTGGACACGGAATGGTTTAACGTGTTGCTGATCCTTTTGATTGCGGCCGTGGCGTCAATGTATGGGTGGCTGCTGATCAAGGAAATGAAGCGAAGCGCGTAACGATTGCGTGCCCTGCCCCCTGCCCCCCGACTTTTGACCCCTGACCCCTGCCTTTATGCAGTTCATCGACGACCTGATCAACTTCGCCGTCTTTCGCCACGCCCTGCTCACCGGGCTGATGGTTGGCGTTGTGTGTTCCGTGCTGTCGGTCATCGTCGTGCTCAAACGGATGGCGTTCATCGGACAGGGCATCAGCCATGCAGGGTTCGGCGGCGTGGGCACGGCCGTACTCATCGGACCCGCGGTTGGCAGCCTGTTTGCCCTGCCGATGCTCGACCGACTGCCATGGTGGCTGCGCGACGCTGTGCCGGCGTTTGACGACTTCGTCGTGCTCGCGTTCTGCATTGCCACTGCCGTGCTCATCGGCGTCATGACCCGCCGACGCCAACTCGAAGCCGACAGCGCCATCGGCATCCTGCTCGCGGGCACGATGGCGTGGGGCGTACTGATGACCAACATCGCCACCACGCTGCACGACACCGACTGGTGGGTCACCCGCTTCGGCGTGCGGGGCGCAGTGCCAAGCTTCGAGCAACTGCTGTTCGGCTCGTTGATGAGCGTCAGCTTTGAAGACATGTGGACCGCGCTTGTGCTCGGGCTGCTCGTGCTCACGCTGTTGGCGGTGCTCGCGAAAGAGATGCTGTTCTTCGCCTTCGACGAAACCGCCGCCCGCGTGTTCGGCGTGCGGACCACTGTGATGTACTACCTGCTGCTCGTGCTGCTGAGCCTGACCATCGTGATGTCGATGCGACTGGTCGGGTTCGTGCTCGTGTCGGCGTTGCTGGTGATCCCCGGGGCGACGGCGGTGCTGGTCAGCCAACGGCTGGGGCGGGTGCTCGTGCTGGCTGTCGCGGTTGGCGTGCTGGGCGTCGCGGGCGGGCTGGTGCTGAGTCTGGAGTTGAACCTCTCCAGCGGGGCGACGATCGTCGGTGTGCTGTGCGCGATCTTCGGCGTGACGTATGTCGGTCGGGCCGGCTTGAATCGAAGGGTGGTTCGTGCGTAGAATAGTGGTGTCAGAAGGGAAAAAAGCGCTACGGCGCTTGATCAATTTAGCCGAAGAGGTTAAATAAGGGGCATCCTCCCCTCTGCGGACGTTGGAAAACGACCGCTGTTTCGCTCTTGGTGGGATGGTCTGCCGCTGATCGATTCGGGTATCAGGCCAGGTTTTAGCCTATGCATCAGGCATAGCCGGGCTGTTTCGTTTCGCGGTGGGCACTGATTTCTGGAGAAGCTGGCATGCTTCGCGTGGGTCGCTCCGGCGGCCGACGCCTACCCGGTGATCGGGACGCGTCTGCATGCATACCTCGGCCTCCGGGAAGCATCCGGTCAGAAAGCTGAGGGTGGAGAACGCCCCGCTCGGCCACAGGCGGATCAGGTTCGCGTGAAGCGGCCTAGGTCGGTTCATACGCAGGCAAGGTGAGACAAGAGCTCAGGGGTGGTGTGGTCGGGGTGTAGCTGAGACAAGGTTCAATTGGACGTCTTATCAGACGCCTCTTAAGCCCGGCCCAGGCCGGCATGGGAGACTTGGCAACAAGATTCTGTGATGACACCGACGTGACGGGACGCTCCCGACGTCGGCTTTGATGCGGATGAACGGGCGACGCCCGTCACCACGCTTTTCTGTTGATGCTCAAGGACGAGCAAGGACCCATTCCTCCAACCCACGGCAACCGCCACGCTCGGCGGGTGCCCACGGAACTTGCCTTTCGGCAGCGACGTCATGGAGACGACAACCGGTATCCTCGAACTGTCCGGCCGATCCGACGGCCGAATCCGCACGCTCGACAGCACCTATGTCGCCAGCCCGCGCGACCCGGTCATGCCAGCCAAGCTGATCGACCGCTTCGACCTGCGGCCAGGCGTCATGGTCGAAGTCGAGCTCGGCAAGGCCATGGGCGGCGGACAGCAGAACAACGGCCACCAACAGGGCGGCCGGCGCGGTCGAAACCAGCGCGGCAACAAGAAAAAGCCGAAGCGCAACGCCATCGACCCCGCTGCCCAGCGCGTCGCCCGCGTTGTGTCCATCGAAGGTAAGGATCCGCACGAGTACGCCGACACGACGCGCTTTGAAGACCTCACCACCATCGACCCGCAGCCGCGCCTCACGCTCGAATACCCCGGCTGCCCGCCGACCTGCCGACTGATCGACCTGTTCTGCCCCATTGGATACGGGCAGCGCGGCATGATCGTCTCGCCCCCTAAGGCCGGCAAGACCACCATCCTGCAAAACCTCGCCGTCGCCATCAGCCGGAACCACCCGGACGCGAAGGTCTTCGCCCTGCTCGTTGACGAACGGCCGGAGGAAGTCACCGACTTCCGCCGCAACGTGCCCTGCACCGTCTGGGCGTCGAGCAACGACCACCCGCCGGAACGTCACGTGGGCCTGTGCGTCCTCGCCATCGAGCGATGCAAGCGCCTCGCCGAGATGGGTCAGGACGTCGTCGTCATGCTCGACTCGCTCACCCGCGTCGGCCGAGCGTTCAACACCGCGCCGGGCATGCAGGGCACGGGCCGTACGCTCTCCGGCGGCCTCGACGCGGGCGCGCTGGCGATCCCCAAGCAGCTCTTCGGCGGCGCTCGCAAGTTCGAAGAAGGCGGCTCACTCACCATCATCGCCACCGCGCTGGTCGACACCGGCTCACGCGGCGATCAGGTCATCTTCGAAGAGTTCAAAGGCACTGGCAACATGGAGCTCATCCTCGATCGCAAGATCGCCGAGCAACGTGTCTTCCCCGCCATCGACCTCGCCGCCAGCGGCACGCGTAAAGAACATCTGCTGATGAGCGAAGGCGAATTGAACACCATGGCCGCCCTTCGACGTCGGTTGCTGAACATGCAGCCGGTGATGCAGGTCGAGCAGTTGCTCAAGGCCCTCGAACGCTTCAAGACCAACGAAGAGCTCGTCGGCTCACCCCAGAGCCCCGGCAGCCGACAGGCGACCGCGCGCGTGTAACAAGCACTGTCGTGTAACAAGCACTGTTTAGCTCCGTCGCCCACGACGGAGCGCGTTTCGAAGCGTCTGCGTCCCCGCGTGAGCGCCGGGGCTAAACGTTGCGATGGATGTGTTGATATTTCGTCATTGGTGTGTCTACGCGGCCGGCATCAACACTCTTTCATACGCGATCAACCGCACGCCGTACACGTTCACCACGCCGCAGCGCGCGTAGCCGCCACGATCGTAAAACGCCCATGCGCCTGCCGGGTGGTCGTATGCGTCAAAGCGCAATGATCGACAGCCCCACGATCGCGCGAGCGCCTCGGCCTGGCTCATGCACCACCGGCCCGCGCCGTGGTGCTGCTGCCTCGGCCGTACCGCCAACGCCGTGAGGTACGCCGCCCGCGCAGTCGGCTCGTCGAAAAGATCCGGCGTCAGGTAATACGGCCCCACCTGCGACAGCGAGAACGTCGCCACCGTCTCACCACCCCACCGCACCGCATAAACATGCTTCTCCCGCACCACCCGCCGCAGCGGCGCCAACGGCGACACCTTCGCCCAATGCCCGTCGCCGAAGCGGTGATGCAGGTCGTGAGCGCACGCAGTACGAATCTGCCAGACCTCGTGCAGCAGGCGGTCGTCACCGCGCGACAGCTTAATCAACGTCAACGGTTCAATGGTTATGGTCATGGCGTTGAAGCCCTGCATTTGTCGTGCTCAACCGCGCAGCCAAGCAGCCTCCAAAACCTCCGCGCTCATCCAACGCCCACGCTCACCCCACGGCCAACTCTAGGCGCGAGCAAGCGATGTCGTCCGCGACATCGGCGGCATGACACATATTTTCAACCTCATTGTCAGCCAAGCTGCTTCAGTGGATCAGTCACAACCGCAACACCCGATGCAAAGACATGAACAACGCCGCTTCGCCGGCTTTTCACCACGATAACTTCAGGACGACACCGAAGCGTCCGCCAGCTTCGAAAGCAACCGCTCGCAAACCGCCCGAGGTGACGCATCCCCGCAAACACACGAACTCACCGCCACGCCTTCAACCCCCGCCGCAACCAACGCCGCCACATTGCTCGGCGAAACCCCGCCAATCGCCAGGTGCGGCAACCGCCCCCACCCCACATACTGCTTCAAATACCCCGGCCCGACAATGTGCTTTTTCAACTTCGTTGTTGTTTCAAACATCGGCCCCACGCCGCAGTAGTCCGCACCGTCTGCCAGTGCCTGCTCCGCCTGCGCCAGCTTCGACGTGCTCACCCCTACCAGCAATTGCCGACCCACCAGTTGACGCACGCCACGCACCGACAAATCCCCCTGCCCCACGTGTACGCCATCCGCCCCGGCCAGCAACGCAACGTCCGGCCGATCGTTCACCACCACCGACACACCACTCGGCCGAGCCAACTCCACCAACCGCGACGCCCGCTCCAGCAACGCCCCCGCCTCCAGCGATTTCTCACGCAACTGCAGACAGTCCGCCCCGCCTTCAATGCACGCCTCCGCCACCGTCAGCCAGTCGCGATCCGGGCATAGTGACTCGCTGATCAGCACGCACAGCCGCCACTGCTGCCGTCGCCCCGTGCCCATTGCTGCGGTCAGCCGCTGCTCGATGTCATACCCGCGATAGCGCAGCGATTCGACGCGCGACGCAAACGCAGGCGAGCCCACATCGTCGCCCCTCGGCAACGTCTTGCCATACTCCTCCATCGCCCGCAGCGCCTCGCTCAACCGTTTGCCCGCGGCGATCGCCACCTCCGCCACGCCAGCTCGCGACTGTTCCGCCTCGGTCGTGATCCGCGTCCCCACATCGCCCGGCGTGTCGCGCGACGCCTCCAGCCCCGCCACGCCCGACACCGCTGCCGCCAGGTCATGCCGCAGTTGCTTGATCGCCTCCGTCATCGCCGCATCATCCAGCACGAACCGCGCCGCCTCCTCCATCACCCGCAACGCTTCGCGGGCGCGGTTCGCGTTCGCATCCAGTATTCGTCCTACATCAGTCATAGCCCCCCAGTTTACCGCCCGCACCGACCATGCGTCACACACACCCCGAACCTGGCAATGATCAAGCGAGGTCGCAATATCTACCGCCTCCGTTCGTGAAAGAACGCGACCCCCGCCGCCAGCATGAACGCCGCGCCAATCAGCTCAAGCGTCTCCTCCACCAGCCAGTCCATCAGCCAGAACTCCAACGGCTGATGGTGGTCGTAACGAACGAGGTCGCCGCCGACCATTGCATGGATCCACGTTCCCGCTGCGATGTACCACTCGCCCACGTGACGCGAGGCTGAAAACGTAGACACCGTCGCATACGTCGCGAAGCCGATCAGCAGATACCAGCGCGTGTTTCGATAACCCCACATCGTCCGCCCGTATCGCAGCACTGCGTACACCGGCACGGCCGCGATCAAGAGAAAACAAACCCCTTCCGCCAACATGCTCACGAAGAATGAACCGCTGGCCGTGTGCGCCCACTGGCGAACCTGGTGACGTGGGTTGCCCGCGTCTTCAATGAGCATCACCGTCAGCGCGACGCTCATGATCAGCCAGAACCGCGCCGCCGCCCGCTCACTCGGGTCCGCTGCATGCCAGCACCGCCCCGCCAGCATCGCTGCCAGCACGCCAGCGATGCCCAGCGTCATCCACTGCAGCATCTCCGTCACGCCGCCTTCCATGAACAGGCGATGCCAGATCGTCGGGTCCTGCAACCCTGTCGCGATCAGTCGATCGCGCAACCCCGCGACGTTGCCCACATCCACCACGAAAAAAACGCCCCACGCCGCAGCGAGATACCCGCCCGCGAACAACAGCACATGCCAAGGCGACAGCCCCCGTTGTTCAACCTCAACGCTCATCATGCCACCTCGCCCAGAAACCCACGCTCGCCGCGACCCCGATTGTTGCCAATCGATCGTATCCGACGTGATAAACAAGTCGAGCCGGAGAAGAATGATCGCCCGGCCGAAAAATTGTTGTGGCAAAACCGCGCCGGATCGGATTCAATAAACTGGGCACATCGTGGGGAGGCAAGTCATGAACCAGTCGCACTCATCCCAGCCTGTCGGCGACGCATCCGCCGACAGCACGACAAGCCGGCCGATCGACCTGCCCGGCCGACGCGCCATCGTCGTCGGCTTCGGCGTCGTCGGCCGCATGACCGCCGAGCGACTTCGAAACGTCGGCGTCAACGTCACACTCATCGAACTCAACAGCACCACCACCCAACGTCAGGCCGACCTCGACCGCCAGGTGGTGCTCGGCGACGCCACCGATCCGAAAGTCCTCCAGCAGGCGGGCCTCAACGACGCCGACGCGCTCATCCTCACCCTCCCCGATGCCGACGACACCCTGCGCGCCTGCCGCGTCGCACGCCAGTTGAACCCCGACATCTTCATCGCTGTCCGCGTCAACTTCGTCAGCCAAGCCATGCTCGCAACCCAGGCCGGCGCCGATCAAACCATCATCGAAGAAGTCGTCACCGCCCAGGCCATGCAGCAAGCCGTCGTCAACCAGTTGACTCAGTGACATTGTGAACAAGTATCGATCGCCTGCGGACGCGCAGACGCTTAGAGCACGAACTTGCTCAAGCTACAACTGCACCCCACACCATCGCCTAGAAACGCAGAAAACCCCATAAAATACGGGGTTTGGCGCTCATCGCCGCAATGGGCGATATGCTCATAAATAACCGTTTTTTTTCTTTTGGGTTGTCGCGACAACCGCCGCCCCATCCCTACTGAATGTGCTTTGTCAAATCGTGATACTTCCGCGTAACTTCAAGCAGTTTTGTCGTGGGTAGATGGCCCCGCTTGTACAGACAGTCGCTCGGGTGCAAGCGCACAAACCAGTCGCACACAGCCGCGCACCGTTTGTTCAATCCCGTATACGGGTGCCGCCGCGAAAGCCATGGTACAGCCACGCACTGCGGGGGTAACGGGTTCGGCACCTTGCTGCTAATGACGATGCCGACAAACTCGCCATCAAGAATTAATTCGTCGTCAGATGTGAGGATGATGACCGGGTGGGGCGCGACGTTCCCTCGTGGGTCAGCAACAGGGGCTTCCACGATTGCGCCTTGGCGGAGATCTTCCTGTGACAGCCCCACCGGTTAGTCGTGGCCCTCGGTGTCATCTTCCGCCGGCCACCAACTAAAATCCGGCTTGGATTGGTCCGCAATCCTGAGCAGCCGGTCGTTTCGTGGCGTCAATTCACGAATCTCTGCCTCTACGTCCTCAAGACTCAGTTGGCGTACGGTCACCGCCGCATCCCACCGCTTGCCGGTTGAATGTGTTTCCGACGGGCTTTCATGTTCGAGCAGGTCAAGCATTCCCTTTATCCTCTTTCTTCACCTTGGGTTCTACTAGTTTCAGTAGAATCGGGCGATGGGCCAAGAGTTCGCCATTGGCGCTCACGGCAATCCAGTATTTCCCTGGCTTGGGGAACACCACACCACGCAATTCTATGTCGAAATCCGCAATTTGCAAAGGGTTGTCTAAAACGATCGGCCCCCGAATCTCTACAATCTGGACGCCCGACTCTTCGTGCTCCACCGTCAAGGCCACTTCGTTCTTTCCCCGGCCATTCGTGACGGTGAACACTACGCACATCTTAGGGTGACACGCCGGAAACGCGGTGGCACGTATTTCATTGAAGGCCCCCGCCATCACTAGGTTGTTCGTTCGAGCATCGCGATAAATCGCGTCGCAAACGACAATTGAGATACAAAGCGGGGTTTCTTGGGGCTTCTCCATACGCCCTCATTCTATCGGTGTTTTGGGGGTCGCCAAGCCAGCCGTGCGCGCACAAATCTTGATTTAGCCGCACCGCCCCTACTTTGACCAATCAAAGTAAACCGCCCCCTGCACCATCAGGCACAAGGGGCGGGTAGGGGGTCGGGTTGTCGGGGGGCGTCACGCTGCCGGCCTCGGTCGTGCGGTGTACGGCTCTTGACTGTGTTCCATCATCCACGCCGCTGCATCGTCCAGCGTCGCCCGCACGCCCGGCATGAACACCACGCCACGCCGACGCAGGCGAACGTACACGGCGAGCAGCGGGGCCACGTCCTGATCCGTGAGGCTCACGTCGCCGTCGTCTACGGCGTCCAACATGCTCACCCACTCGCACCACTCGGCAGACGCCAGTGCCTCGGCTGGGGCATCCTGCACGCCGTACAGCCACGGCTCAACCTGTTGTGGGGTCGTGGTCATGCTGCACCCCCGATTCGCTGCGCGTTCACCACGTCACGGTAGGATTCTTCCCAAAGCCCGACCTCGGGGTCACTGTCGCCGCCAGCCATCTCAATGATTTGATGCTCGCCCAATCGCTCCACGGCGTCTATCACCTGCTCTACGGTGATGCCAAGGTCTACGGCAATGTGTGACGCCTTGGCCGTGATGGGCAGGCAGGGCAGCAGGTGGAGCACGTTAAGGTCGACGCCGAGTTTCGCGGTGTCGTGGGCTTCCGGCTCGGGGATCGGCTCGTGGATCGGCTCGGGCTTCGCCTCCACCACGGGCGCGTACTTCACCACCGGCAACGGCTCTCCCCGATCAATGACGTAAACCTTACCCTGCCTCACCACGGGCACGCCGGCGGCGCGGATCGTCGCAAGGTCGCGGAAGAACTGGCGCTGGCTCAGCCCGTAGGCAAGCCGCGCCCCCCGCTGGTCGATACCTTCGTGATCCATGTCACGGCAGAAAGACAGCAGCCGCACGATGCGCCCGTGAACCGCTTGGCGGTGTTTGCCGGGGTCGGCGTCGGTGGTTCGCTTTAGCGTCGTCGGCATCGACTTGGGCCGTGCCGGTCGTCCACGCCCCCGATACGGACGCGGGGGCAACTCCGTCGCCTGCTCTGCCGGGGTGTGGTCGATGATGAACCGCTGCCAAGGTTCGGCCAGGTCCGGGTGTGGTGGACGATTGACGAAACGGTCTAAAAGAAGGTGCTCCACTGCTGACATAGCATGCGCTCCCTGCCGGTATCCGGCGTTGGGGGTGATGCGTGTGGAGCGCGCGCGAAAAAGTCCGGCGTTGCTGCCGGATGGCGATGCGTCGATGCGTTACTATCATGGGTGTCATCCACTGGCGCGCTCCAACGCGTTGGTGGTAGGGTCGGTAGGAAGCTCACTACTTCCTGCCGGCCCGACTTTTTTGATACGCCCCCCATCATGACCACCCGCCGTCATCCCGTCAACAGGCTGGCACGAAATCACAATCAACCCTGTTTCTCTTCCTTGAATCGCTCTTGGAACAGGTCGTAGATGTTTCCGTATGCCCGGCCTGTTTCTTTTCTTTCCTCGCTGCTTAACTCGATCCTGTATCGTTCGGCAATCTTGCCGAACAATCTCACCACGAAATGCCACGCAAACAACAGGCAGACGTCAGGTCGAAATAGCGGCCTTGGGGCAAGTGCGAACGCGCTTGAGTGAACAGAGGCTCCAAGGTCATGGGTTAACAGCAGGTACTCATCCTTGTATCCGACTGCTTCCGCAATTTCCTTAAGGGTGCCAATTTTATGCGCATACCAATTGTGGGGGCGAGCATTACTTCCGGGCTTACGGTAGGAATCAACGCGACGCTGGTACTCAGCTTGTATCCGTGGTTCTGCGTTAGCCCGCAAGGGGCTAGTGCTTAGTCGACGGCTAAAGGCAGATGCGTCGTCGTCTACGCGTTTGATTAGCTCGTACTTCTCGATCGCGGCGAAGCCCTCGTACAACTCGCCCCGAATCTCCATTTGGTCGGGGTCTGCAATGATGTAAAGCGCTTGAAGCATGGCGTCGTAGAGAATGCGCAATAGCGACGTGGCATCCACGTTCCATTCATGCTCTGCATAACGCCGTAGGGTTGTGAGTGTGTCAGCGGACATGAACACGCGATGAGTAAGGTGCTTGACCGCAACTGCCGCTTTGCCAGTAGGGGGGATATCGACAAATTTTTTGCCGATCGTAAGTGCAATGGATGAATATAGAGCCCATGTCATCAGATCCGAACGGTGATCGCCCCATGGAAGCTGTCGAGCCGGGCGCTTGTCGCCCACAATTTCATATCGTAGATCATCCAGCCTTGCCAATACTCCCGGCAACTCGTCTTCGGATCGTGACGGTAATGTGGTAATCAGGTAATCGCGTTCACCGACAAGCTGTTGCCGCTTCGTTGACGTGTTCTCTTTCTCATCATGCGTCATCGACGCCCCCTTGTTTTCTGCCCTAAGCCTATGCCGGTTCCACACGATCTACGTCAACGCCTTTCGCTGCACCCTTTTGCATCGCGTCGGTCTGGTCAGTCGCCTGTACCACCACCTCAGTTTCAAAACCGCTATCACGGTCGCGGCCCCGCACGATGAACTTGCCCGGCCGCTGCCTCGCGGGCGGTGGTGTAGGCGTTGGTAGCGGTGCTGGCGCGGGGTCGGGTGGTGTAGTTGGTCCTACCGCCATACCTCCCCATTGGTCCCGAATCTCCACAAGCGTTTCGTAAATGCGAAAGATGATAATGACGGCCTCGGCCCACAGTCGCAGAAACAGCGGGCCAACCACCGCCACAACTCCCCCCATTACAATGGGGTACGCTTCCTCGTTCATGATGCCAACGATGAACATGCCAACGCCGACAATGACCGCGATCGCTGATAGAACCCAAAACAGCGCCGTTACGATCTCCGTCGTAATCATGCGATCAAAACGCATCGCCTTGGTCAAGCTCATAATGTCCCCCTGTAAAGGTGCTGAAGTGTCCCGGTGCGGTGAGCCAGTTTATAGCAAAATGCCGGGTCTTGTCACCTCTTAGCCTCACGCACCCATGCCGACGCCCACCGCACTCCCTCGAAGGCGAGCAGGGCCAGCACAACGGCTAACGCGATGACGTTGACGATGGCGACGATCATGGCTTGAAGTCGGAGCAGGATGCACAGCAGCCCGGCACGCCCTCGGCCTTACGCTTGACGGTGCAGCGTCAGGATGCGTCCCATGACCATTGGTCGGAGTTATTCGCCATTCGCATCAGCAGGAAGCCGCCATGTGCGGCAAGCGCGATAGGGGGGTTGGTCCCGGACCCTGTCCGTGGCGTCTCCCAATCCCACGTGATGTCCAGAGACGAATTCAGCCGAACCACAGAAACTGGCTGCGACATGCTTGTGCGGAGGCCAGCGTATACGTCGCTACCGTCGCGGGCCAACTTCATTACGGACCCAGGCATAGACACTGAACCGATCTCGCTGCCGGAAGATGCGTTCAGTCGCAGGATGGAATTGTTCGATGACGAACCAACAAGCAATTCCCCTGATGGACCAAGCACTATGCCGTTGAGGTTACCGCTGAACGTTTCATTCCATGTGTCATTGCCCGATAGATCCAGTCGAATCACACGACTGGTCGAACTACTACTGTTAAGTACGTACACAGCACCTCCGGCATAGTGGACATATTCCACCGCCCCACCGCCGAAAGTGAAGTTATCCCCCACGTTCACAATGCCGCCTGAAAGGTTGTATTCTTCCAGTCGCGCGTTGCTCGTTCCGATCTTCCGAACCTGCCAAATGCGGCTTGAGGCGACATCGAAATAAGTCGATCCTGACGTTGATTCCTGAGGCGCATCCCACAACTTCAAGCCGTCCAAATCCCACGCACTGAGATGAAAGTCCGATCTCGAATATAGTCGATTGTCGTGATAGCGAATCAAGCCCCCGACGTCATCGTCTTCTTCGCTCCAGACGGTTGTAGCTTCGCCGCGTTCGTACCGCTGGATAAGATTCGGAAATGCTTTAGCGGTGTAGGGGTTCGATTCCTCGTCCAGCGCGCAATGAAACGCGCTTGCGCTGGCATCAGCCAGCGCCCACTGCACGCTTGCGCCGACCTTGATATAGAACAGGCGAGCCGAAAACGCGGGCTTTACCAAGACACCTCTCGCTCCGCCCGCGCTCATGCGAAACGCGCCGCCCGGTGACATGTGAAAGCGGTAGCGGCTCATCAATCATCGTCCTCTTCAAGACCCCACACGCGGCCGGTGGTGTTCGTGTCCATCCATCGCAGCGGAACTTGCTCTTCCCCTTCCTCGACTTCAACACGTCTCGCCATCGGCGTACGTGTGGCGAGTATTTCGCTCGCGTGCTTCCCACCGCCACCAGTGATGTAAGGGGGCTTGGTCACCCACGTTTCATCATCCTCGCCGCTGATTGCCACCTCAACCGTCTGTGCGTCCGTGGTGGACACGCTGTCCACGTCCTCGTAATAAGCCGCGTCGTGACGTAGCTCAGGGGGCTTGGCGACGTTTACCGGGTCGCCGGTCATATCTCCATCCTTGTCGATGCGACGACACACCAAATAATCATTTTCAATCCCCGTCACCCTGAACGCGACAAGGGGGGAGGGGCTAGGCGCTGTCCGATTCTTCCGCCTCGGCGTACGACTCAGATTAATCGGTTGCGATTCATAGCCAATGACCGTGCGGGAAATCCGCTCTACCGACCGCCGATTGAATACGTAAGGTTGCTCAGCCATGATGCCGCTTTCAGGTAATCGCTATGGTGCCGTACTTCGCCCCGATGCGCTCAAGCCGCCTCTCAATCGCCGCGATGCGTTGGGCTTGTGCCTGCACCAATCGGCGCAGTTGCTCGACCTCGCGGGCCTCGTCCGTCTTCGTGTCGTTTGCGTTCATCGACTATCACCTTTCAAAACCCTCGCCGCCGCGCTAACGACGGCAAAGGGGAGAACACCGAAACCCCCACCACCGCCGGCTTGCAATGGCAGGGGGATGAGCAACAGCGTCAAATACGTAGGTGCCGAGCGCGTCCGCCTTCGCACTCCTGATTGTGCCGCTTTCGCGCGGCTTCCAGCGTTGCGACGCTATTGCGGATGGTCTGCGCCCGGTCCAATAGCTTGCGGTCTTCCACTTGCTGATTGCGTCCGGCTCTGGTCGATGGGTAGCCGCGTGCCGCGCGAGCCTCGGCGTCGAGCAGGTCGGCCAGCAAACTACGCTGCCCGGCGCGGGCCTTGCCGAGAACCATGCGGCGACCACGCAGATAGCTGGTGGAGACAATGGCGCGTTTTGCAGTTGCATGTTCGATCATGTTGTTTACTCGCTGTGATACTCGCGGGCTTCGCGCAACCAGCGTTCGGCCTGCGATGGGTTGGTGCCGTCGCTGACGGCCCACGGGATCGTTTTGACGTGCAGCCGCGATACGCGAACACCGCCGCACTTGGCGTCTTCGATGAACCGCCGTTCCTGCTCGGCCAGCTTCGCCAGCGCTTCGACGTGCTCGGCCATCTGACGAACAAGCTCGCTGTATGCGGGCTTCGCGGCGTCAGCCAGCTCCACGCCGGCGTCACGCTTTGCCTTGTCGTATCGGGCTTCGGCCCGCTCGATGGCTTGCTCAACGATGCACTGCTCGCGCTCAAGACGTTGTGTTTCGCCCTGCACGTCGAGCACGCTGGTCATGGCCTCGGCGCTGTAGCCTTCACCGGCCAAGGTGTCGACGACGTGCTCTGGCGCGTCCCGCCCCTTTTGAATCGCGTCATTCAATGCTTGGTCGATTTCGCGTTTGCGGTCTTTCAGGGATCGCAGCGCCTCGCGGACCTGCTTGACCTCGGGGTGGGTGTCGATGTCGAATTGAATCTTTTGCTTGCTCATCGGTGTATCTCTCCGGTCGGGGTTGTGGCGGTCACGCGCCGCCGTGTTTTGATAGATGCCGGCGAACGATCGCCAGCGCTTCAGTATCGAATAGTGGCCGGTCGTCAATCACAAGGGACGGTTTCACCTGCTCGGATGTGAGCGCCCGCGTCACCGCCGCGTAATCGGCCCCCGTCATCTTGACGAGTCCAGCCACGCTCATTAGCTGGGTAGGTTGTGATTGCGTCGCGTTCATGTTTTCAAGAGTATCAAGCATGAAATACGGCTTTCCATATATGGACTAATCCGCGATGACCTTGAAAGAAACTTTGCATATCTCACATTTGCAATATCGCTCTATGCGTTCGCCGTGTCCGTCCGATCCGTCACGGGGGCGGGTCTTATAGACTTCGTGGCGAATTGATCCGCACTCAGGGCAACGCGCCGCCTCCACCATCACCACCGGCAACGGTTGACGCTTTCGTCGTTCAGGATGGCGCGGCGACACCATGATCACGCTTCGGCCCCCTTCGCCTGCCGTGCCGTCCACGACTTCACAATCATGGCCTGGTAATCCTCATCCGACATGCCCTCATCCAGCACGGCCACCGCCCACAACGGCGTACCGTCGCTCCGGGTCGGCGAGTCGGCGAGCATTTCGTCGCGCACGTCCTCCCACGTTTCGCGTACCTGCTCGATGTTCTGCCATCGGGTACGTCGAGGGTCGTAGAGCATCAGCCCGATTTGCAGGGCCAGCCGTTCATTGATGTTCAGGTCGGCAAGCGTGATCCGCCCGCGCCGTGTCTTTCGTATCGGTTTCATCGTGATTCCTCCATTGCGGCAATTGCCACCACCTCGTCAGCAGTCAACAGATCCAGACGAGACAGATATTCGACCTCGGTTTCATACACCGCATGGAAGTCGTCAAGGACGCATAGCGACGCCGGACGGCCGTAATACAGTCGGTACATGGCTTGCTTGTAATCGCCAGCAGCTTTCGGCTTCGACGCGATGTGCTCGATGTGCTCGATGCGTTCCGGGTTATCGAACGGGTGCGGGGGGCCATCAACACGCTGGCGACGCTCCGGGGCGTCATAGCGCCACCACGCCCACGGTCGCGTACCTGGGTGATCCGCGATCCACTCCGGCAGCAGGTCGTCGCGCAACACTTCCCACGCTCGCCGGCGTTCGGTGTCGCAGGGGAACTCGCCGAACCAGTCGCAGCCCGTGCGCAGGATGCGGACATGATGTTCGCCATAATCGCCCGTGTCGTTTCTTCGCTTCGGTCGGCTCATCGCTTTGCACTCCGGGGTTGGGCCACCACCGCCGGGCGTCGGCCGGGGGCGTCGGCGTCGGGTTCCTCATCCAGTAAGCCGATAAACTTCACCGCCTGCCGATACTGGTGCATGTAGTCCCGCTGCGCCTTCGCGCTGGGATGCTCCCGCACCTGCTCGAAGCGGTCGCGGACGGTCGGCCCGTCGTTCGCCACGATCTGCCGATGCTGCTCGGCCGCGTCCATCGCTTCGCACGCCTGACGCAGCAGGTGCAGGTGGGCCGGCTCAAGGTCGAAGTCCTGAACGATTCGCAGCCAGAAAGCTTTTGACTCGGGTTTCAGGTGCTTCGGGGGTTGTGGGGTCTTTTCTGCCATGTTCAAGTCTCCTGAGAATTGTTAATCTGCTCGAAATCGCTTCCGTGTACGCGAGCGGAAGCAGACGGTCTGCGGCAATCTCACCTGCCGTACTTATTTGCCCCCCCCTGGGGGTGCCCACTACCCCACCCTGCTCACTGCGTCCGCTGTGTGGCGTCCCATCTTCATCACCGATGCTGTGTTCGCCCGCCTCACGCTCAGGCTCACGCGGGCTTGTATCGCCTTGGCGTTGACCGTCGGTGTGTCCGGCATTTCGGACAGCCCATGCAGGTGCAGGTAGCTCATCCAGATTGACCGGCTCGCTCGCGTTCAGTGCCAACGCTTCACGAGCACACAGACGCCCGACGTGATGTTCGGCGTCGTCGTGGTCGACGTGTCCCTGCTCCACATCGGCGGCGGTCTGCTCGATGTCGCTCGCCAGCTTGTGCCAGCGCTGCACGGTGACGGTGCGGGTGGGTGGTTGTTTCGTCATGGCTTCATTGCCTTTGTCCGTGGTCGTGGTACGTGGTCGGTTGCTTCACCTTCACCCGGTCGCCCGCGCCGTGCCCTACGTGGTCGGGTGGTCGGTGCCCCCTATAAGGGGCACCACCCCCAACGTGGGGGCACGTGGTCACGTGGTCGGGTACGTGGTCGATGACTCGCCGACCACGCCCTTTTCGTCGTGCTGGGACAGTTGATATTCACGGGTCTTATTGCCTCTGACTTCCACGTCGTTGGCGATCAGTTGACCGTCGGCGTACAGCTTGCCGATCAGTCGTTCGGCTCGGTCACGGCTCAGCCCGGTGTGGTTGCGGATCGCCCTTGCGGTCAGCGGCCCTGTCTGTAACGCCTTCGTGATGGCGTCCAACCCTTCGGCGTCGCGCTTGTCCTGTTTTTCCTCGCTTTGTGACTTCCGGCCCTTGAGCGCTTGCGTGTCAAGATCGTGCGCCCGCTGCCATGTAGGGAACTCCCACCGCAAGCCGACCGGATCAACGGGGGCGAATGACCGAACAGCAGCTTCCAGCACGATGCAGCCGGGTTCCTCATGTGGGCGGAGCACAAGGTGCGAGTCTGCCGCCCGGCTCTGTGCTCCAGCGCCCGCCCCCACGTCCGTTACCGATTTCTCGCCCTGGTTGCCCTTAGATGAATGGTGAATCACCACCCACGCCGCCCGTGTTTGTGCCGCGTAGTGGTCCAGTTGGTTGTAGAGGCTCATCACATCGGCGTTGCTGTTCTCATTCATGCCGGGGGGAATGAAGCGATACCACGCGTCCGCGATGATGGCCGAGTAGTGCCCAGCCTCGATGCGGCCGATGTAGGGTTGCAGGCTGGCGATTGACACGCCCAGCCCTCGAAGCGAAAGCACGTCCAGCTTGTCGGCGTACTCTGTCGCCTCGATATGCTTCGCCTCGGCCACCTTCGGGATGCGGTGGGCGATGGTCGGCGGGTGTAGCTCGTTGTCGATGAGCAGCACCGGGCCGGCGTGACACTGAAACTCCGTCAACCACCATTGCCCGGTGATGATGGATAGGGCAAGGTCGTATGCCAGCCACGACTTGCCGACTTTGGGTGAAGCGATAATGTTGCAGGTTTCCCCACGTCGCAGTAGTCCCTCGATTACGGGTGGGTTCAGCTTCGGGTTTTGCTGGCGAAGGGTGCCGAACGCTACTACCTCGACGGGCGGGGTATCGTCGGGCGCGTCTGCCATCTTCGGAACATCCGATGATGCGCTTCGCCGACTCGTACCTCGCATGTCGTTGCCGACGATCTTCGCCTCTCTCGGCGTTCCGTTTCTCCCGGCCGAGTTGACCTTATCGACGATCTCCGTATCCGTCAGCGGTTCGGGGTTGCGAGCGTTCCAGTCCCGCATCAGCCGGAGCGCGTCTTCGTGGTGCAGCGTTTCGCCGTTTTCATTGACGAACGCGAGAATATGCCCAGCCAAGCGGAACGCGCCGTTATCGCGGTCGCCGGTGATCTTCGGCTCGGCGTTGGCAACGTACCGCTCTGCTGCTGCGAGTAGCTTGGCGTAGGTGTCGCCGTTGCTGGCGACGGTGCGGATTGCTGGCGCATCTGTAAGATTCTTACAGTTGGGTTCCTTGAGGCCGACGCCCATGTGCTCGCGCATGATCTTGTCGATTTCAGCTTGTCGGTTGGGGATCGTCTTCATCGGTCCACCTCCATTCCGGTCGTGGCGAACCATCGCCCCTTGTGGTAGACCTCAAGCATTCCGCCCCACATCGCGCGGGATTTTGTGCCGGTCGTGGTCAATGCCAACGCGCCTTTAACCCACACCTTTACGCCAGTCTGAGAAGGTGATATTTCCGCGTATCCATCCAATGAGTTGATAAGCGCCATGGCGTCAGGGTGAATCACATCACCACTGACACAATCGTCTAGGTCAAAACCGACGAACGGGTCATCATCACTGAAGACGTAGCCCATGCCGGTGAACTGGTCGTCGTCGCCTTGCTTGTCTAGGAACTGCTGCAACGCCTGGTCGAACGTGCCCCACGTCGACGGGTCGTTCACCTTGGCACGGCCGCGTCGGGTTGGTGAGTAGGGAATCTTGGTTCCGCGTTCGCTTCGCCACGTCACCCACTGCGGACGATTGACAAGCTCGTCGGGCAAGTTGATGAGGCGCTCGGGCAGGGCATCGGTGGGGGTGATCGGCTCGCGGCATGTTTCGGCCGACAACTGGTTTTGCGGCAATGACTTAGTGGTGATCGCCGACGGTGATTCTGAGGGTAATTCATTGACAGGCAATGGGTTGGTGGTGGTGACCGGCGTCATGCTCCCCCCCCTTCCACGTCCGTCAGCGACGGCACGGGCGACGGCCACCCGCGTGCATCCGTCCAGCGTTCGACCTCATCACGCCATCGCTTCATCTGCTCCGGCGTCGCGCCCGCGTTGATGTGTCGTCGCGTTTCGTCAATGCCGGTGAGCACACCCGCGCGGTATCCGATCTGTCGGCGGTCGGTGTCGCCTTCCATCACCGGCCCCCTTTCAGCAGGGATTCGGCGACGAACACGGGCCGGCCGTTCGGCGAGCGCCAGTAGGTGAACTTGCGCGGCCCATCGCTCAGGGTCAGGCGGTTTTCGTTGGTCATCACATTGAAGTAATGGCCGTCGTGTGCGCCGCCTTGAATTTCGATCTGCTCCCAGCCCTCGGGCGGGGTCTTGTCTTTCTCTGTGTTTCGTGTGATCATGTGTTTGCTCTTTCGATTCGCCCCGTCTGACCACGGGGCTTTTTTTATGTTCAGACGTACTGCGGCACTGCCCGCTGTCGACGTCGGCGCGGAGTAGTGCGTTGGGTTGCGTTCGTGGTGAGACTGGATCGACGGCGCTCGAAGCGTTCGATGGCTTCGCTCGATATGCGCCATCGGGGGCGACCGATGCCGGGGCGGGTGGAAACGTCGATGGCCTCAAGCTGTCCGTCGCCAATCCACGCCAAAACCTTGGAGACATTGCAGCCGAGCAACTTGGCGTAGGCCGGCGGCGATAGATAGCGGGCGGTGGTCATCTCGCCACCTCCTGCTCCGCTGCCCGCTGGAGTAGCGCGCGCTCGACGGCCACACCGTTGAAACGGATTCGCCGTCCAATCTTGATGTGCGGTATCCGCCCGTCCCGCGCCTCGTCACGCAGCCACTTGGCGGGGATGCCAAGGTCTCGGGCCACCTCTTTTGCGGTCTGTAGCGACTGCCTTTCCATGTGTGCTATTGGAAAGGCAGTCGCGGGGCGGGTCTGGTCTATTTCGCGGGATTATCGGGGGATTCTGGTGGGACCAGCGAATAATGCGTGCCGTCTTTAGCAATCATGGTCCCTAGTGCTGGGTGCGTGACCTTCTTCCCGTTGACGGTGTTGCGGAAGGTCTTAGATATGCGAAACTCATCGCCCCCATCGACTTTTGATCCGATGCGTACCTCTGATATTTGCGGAGTGCCGTTGTCGTAGCGTTCTTTTAGCGCCGCCACCACCTTCGCCTGCATCGGTGTAAAGGTGAACGTGTGATCTCCCCATCGGACCACGTCGCACTCGTCCGAAAACGTCCACACCGGTTTACCGGATTCAGATTCGGTCTGCTGCGATGGCTCGGGCGTCGTCTGGTTGCGATCTCCAATCTTCGCGTTAACCATCCACGCCAGGCTGCGCAGGTAATCCGCTGTTTCCTCGGCGTAATCCATTACATCATTGAACTGCTCGCGGATGTCTTCCCCGTAGCGGTCCACCAACTCTACGTGACACCCTCGCTCGATCAGGTCGCGGCATCGTTCGTATGATTCGGGACTATTCGCAGCAGCCCGTGCCGCGTCTTCCCACGCTCGCAGCCTGTCCCGAGCTTCTGCTGTCCGGTTCTCAAACTCTGCTGCCGTCGCGCCGTTGATGAACATTTGAAGCCATCGCCGGGCCTGCTCCCGTCTCCCCGCTGGCACACGTCGATCAGGTCCACGGTATTGATCGGCCAGCCACCCGCTCGGGCGCTGCGTTGCCGATCCAGCTAAGCGGTCGGGTAGGTCTTTCGTCAGCGTGTGAGCCGAAAGATTCGCCAGTGCCTCGGCGATTGGTTTAATGGCGTCCCTGCACGGATGCCACGGCTGCCGGTTGCTGTTTGACATGATTGCACCTTTCATTGTCGGGCCGGTCGGCCAGCCGCAACGCGAAGGTGCAACGCGTCACGGCCGGCCAGCCGTTCACCGGGGGATCAATCCCGGTGCCCGATGGTTACATTTTACTTCGCGGTCGCCTTCGCGCCACGCTTCGCTTTGCCCTTGGATCGCGTCTGCCGCGTCTTCGCTTGCTTCCCGCCCTTGGCGTCGGCCTCGCCCTTGCTCGTCTTCGTGGTGGCGTCAGCGTCGGGGTACAGCCATTGGCGGACGTACTCGACTACCACGCGCAGGTCCGCAAGCTCCACATCCTCTAGGTAGTGCTCGATCATGCCCGCCCCAGCGTGCCCCATGATGGCGCTTACCGCGTCGTAGTCTTTCGTGCGTCGCCCCACGGTGTAGAACGTGTGCCGCAGCCATGAGAAGCCGCAGCCCTCGGGCCGTTCAATCTTCGCCTTCGTGAACAGCTTGCGGAACTCCTGCCCGACGTAATCTCCGTGCGTCACGCTCTTGATGCCGCCGTTGTCGTCGTGGTTGGCGCTTTCGGATTTCACCCACAGATAACCCCGGCGGGTGATGAACACGCGGTCGGCGTGTGCCTCATCACGCGGGGCCGGGCGTGTCGCCATCGCTTCGCGGATCGCGTCCACGGTGACAGTCCACAGCGGGGCCACGCGGTCTACCTCGGTTTTGAATCGGGCCATCATCACCACGCCCCGGTCTAGGTCAATGTCGCCGTGCCGTAGGTCGGCGCAGTCCACCGCATAGAAGCCGGCGTTAATGCCGAGCAGGATCATTGCCCGCATCTGCGGCGACGCCTCGGCGAGTAGGGCGCGGACCATCGGCCCGTCGAGTAGCTTTTTCCCCTTCTCCCGCCGGCTGCGACGTACCGCACGTTTCAACCCACGGGCGCGGAAGTCGTCACCGAACCGGGGGGCCTGCTCGATATGCCCCTGGTCGTATGCCCATGTGAACACTGACCGAATGGCGTTGATGTGGTTCGCCATCGTGGTTGTGACCATCGACGCGCTCAAGTGCTCTTTCACCACCGCGAAGTCTTGCGGGGTCAGCTTGTCCGCTGCCTTGTTCCGCCCCAGCGCCTCGGCCACGGCTCGGCCAGCACGCTGATACCGTCGCCACATCGTCGGCCCCATCGCCCGGTCCCGGTTGTGGTCGGTGTCGCTGCGCGATGGGCGAACGTCGGGGCGTCGATAGGCAAGGTAGCGGTTGAAGCAATCCGCCACGGTCGTAACGCCGGTGGGCGAAGTCTCGACGGGTAGGCCGGCGTGCAGCCTGCTCGCGTTTTCTAGGTAGCGGTCGCGTGCGCCGTCCGGGTCATTCCACGGGCCGAAATAGTGCAACCGCTGGCGAATCTTCTTACACCATTGGCCGTTGCGGTGGGCGGTCATCTTCACCGTGTCGCTATGCGGCCACTTCGGTTTACTCGCCTGCTTCGCCATCGTGATACCTCCCTTGGGCCGCCACTAGATTAGAACGATTCTAAACTAGATAGCTGCCGGTTGTCGTGAACGGTTGTCGTCACGTCAAACGGTATCACAATATGCCGTAAAAAGCTAGGTTCTAGAACTACAAAACAAACTTGCTCAAATCCTTGTCCTTTACGATCGACGCCACCTGCTCGCGAACAAATTCCTCCGTCACCTTCAACTGCGAATCGCCCGCTTCCACCCGATCCGGCGCGTCGAAGTTCACCTGCTCGAAGACCTTCTCCACGATCGTCATCAACCGTCGAGCGCCGATGTTTTCCAGCGACGCATTCGCGTCCGCCGCCAGTTCCGCCATCGCTTCAATCGCGCCATCCTCGAACGTAACCGTCAGCCCTTCAACGCCAAGCAGCGCTTCCTGTTGGCGCGTGAGTGCGTTGCCAGGTTCGGTGAGAATCCGCACGAACTCCTCCTTGCCCAACGGCGAAAGCTCCACGCGAATCGGAAACCGCCCTTGTAACTCCGGCATCAGATCGCTCACCGCCGCGGAATGAAACGCGCCCGCCGCCACGAAAAGAATGTGATCCGTCTTCACCATGCCATGCCGGGTGTTCACCGTCGAACCTTCAACGATCGGCAGCAGGTCGCGTTGCACGCCCTGCCTCGAAACGTCAGGCGAACCACCACCACCCCCACCGCCTTTCCCGCCGCCGCTGCCCGATGCGACCTTGTCGATTTCATCGAGAAAAATGATCCCGCTCTGCTCGGTGCGCTCGATCGCCTCGGCGGTGATCTTTTCCGTATCCAGCAGCTTCTCCGTCTCTTCCTCGGCGAGCACGCGGCGGGCGTCCGTCACCTTCATCTTCCGGCGCTTGCTCTGCTCGGGCATCATCTTCTCCAGCATGCCCGCCATGTCCGGGTCCATCTGGTCCAGGCCCATGTTCGCGAACATCATGCCCGTGTTCGGCTTCCGCTGAATGACAATCTCCACCTCCCGATCATCAAGCTTCCCCGCGTCAAGCTGCTCGCGCAGCCGCTCGCGAATGCGCTCCCGCCGCTCCTGCGAAGCCTCTGGCGGAACATAGCCCGAGGAACTCTCGCCGCCATCGGAATTGCTCACCGTCGCCCGCGAGCGAAACGTCGGCTCCGAGCCGGGCAACAACAGATCGATCAGCCGATCGTTCGCCGCCTCCGTCGCCCGTTCGGTCACCTTTTCCGCCTGCTCCGCGCGAACCATCGAGATCGCCTGCTCCAGAAGGTCGCGAATCATCGACTCCACGTCCCGGCCGTGGTAGCCGACTTCGGTAAACTTGCTCGCTTCAATCTTGATAAACGGCGCGGACGCAAGCTTCGCCAGTCGGCGGGCGATCTCCGTCTTACCCACGCCCGTGGGCCCGATCATGATGATGTTCTTGGGATATACCTCGCGCGCGATCTCGCCTTCAAGCCGACGACGACGCCAGCGGTTGCGAATCGCCACCGCCACGGCCCGCTTCGCATCGGCCTGGCCAATAATGTAACGATCCAACTCATCCACAATCTGTCGGGGGGTCATGTTCTCCATGGCTGTATCGTAGGGACTACGACCAGATCCAGCCAAGCGAGGTGCTCATCTGATGGGTTGACGACCTGCCAGTTGGATAATCTGACCTTTGGGGTGACACCGAGCGGCCACTCGCCCGCCCGCCCCACCGCTTCACATGTCCAACCCGAAATCCAGCGCCCGCACCGAATGCGTCAACCCGCCCACGGAAATACGGTCCACCCCCGTCGCGGCAATCGCGGCGGTCGCATCCAGCGTCACACCCCCACTCGCTTCCAGCAGCACGTCCACCCCCGCCGCATCGCGCATCGCCACCGCCTGCCGCAGTTGCTCCACCGACATGTTGTCCAACAGCACCATCTCTGCACCGCAAGGCAGCACATGCTCGAGTTGCTCAAGCGTATCCACCTCCACCTCGACGAACTTAAGATCAGCATACATCGCCCGCGCCCGCCCGATCGCATCGCGAAGCGTATCCGTCATTGCCTCAAGCGACACCCCAACAAGGTGATTATCCTTGATCAGCATCGCATCGTGCAGGCCCATGCGATGCGTCGCCCCCCCGCCACACGCCACCGCATATTTCTGCAACGATCGCAGGCCCGGCAGCGTCTTGCGTGTATCGCACACCCGCGCCTTCGTGCCCTTCGTCGCCGCGACATACGCAGCCGTATGCGTCGCGATGCCCGATAGATGCGACACGAAATTCAACGCCACCCGCTCCATCGCCAGCAGCGACCGCACCGGGCCGACAAACCGCGCGACTGTCTGCCCCGACACCACCGCCGCACCGTCGCGCGTCCCGCACGTTACTTCGATTCGCCCATCGTACGCCTTCGCCACCGCAGGCAGCACCGCCAACCCCGCCACCACACCCGCCTCGCGTGCAACCATCCGCGCGTCGCCCGACCGCTCCGCTGCGATCAACACCCGCGACGTCACATCCAACCCGTTGGGGCCAACGTCTTCCTCCCGCGCCCGCTGTACCAACCCCGCCACATCGTCCGCCGAGGCGAATCCGTCCAGCATCACATCGGTATCTATCATCAAGGCAGCCCTTTCGCATTCGCACACGCGAACGCCACACCATACCGCCGCCCGCCGAGCATCACAAAACGCACCCGATCGCCCGCCACCACCCCAGCGTCGGCAAACAGCGCCCGCCAACCACGCCATCGCACCCGTTGATCGCGGTACAACGTCGTCTGCACCACGTCCCCTCGGGGCAGCATCAACTCAAACGTGCCTTCACCGAAAAAACGTGAACGCCCCGCCACCGAAACATATCCGTTGCGCAGCGCCCCCGCCGTCAACGCCACCTCCAGCCACGGGCTCGCCTCGTCCGCCAGCACATGCCACGCCTTGTACGCCGACCGCCCATAGCTCGGCCCGACATCGCACGCCGCCACCTCACGCAACTCAACAAATGTCGCATATCGGCTCGCCCGCTTCGCCTGCCAGTACACATCATCCCCACACACCCGCGCGTCGAACCGCTCGCGCAGCCTCACCACCGCACTCGGCGTCAACGCCTCAAAAAACATCACCCGCCCCGCAACCGCCGTCGCCATGAACGGCCCGCCCGACGCCTTGATAAACAGCCGCTCCCCCGTCCGCACAACCCCATAAGGCTCAACCGCCGACTTCGTCAGCCGACTCTCCACCGTCTTCCGCCCCGCAAGCACCGCCCGCACATAAGGCCGCTGCAAAATCGCCACATGACACGCCATCAACACCCCCCCAACTCAAAACCAGAAACGAGAAACGAGATTCCAAAAACCCAAACCCCACCATTTACCCGTTCGCCGCCTCCCACAACATGTTCCCCGCCGCCAGCGCCGCCCCCACATACATCACCACCACAAACGGCCGCTCCGGTATCCGCTTGTACATCCATATCCCGATCACCACCCCCACCGGGATCATCGGCACGAACCACAACCCCTCAAGCAGTGTCGCCGGGTTGATCAACCCCAACCAGACAAACGTCGGCAGCTTCGCCACGTTTGTGATCATGAAAAACAGCACCATCGTCCCCACCAACGCCGCTTTCGCCATCCGCTGCTCTAACAGATAAATCGACACGATCGGCCCCGCCGAGTGTGACAACGTCGAGGTCAACCCCGCCGCTAACCCCGTCCCCCGTCCGCCCCAAGGCCCCGGCGGAATCCGCGGCACCGCGCCGCCCACCATGCGATAACACTGCAGCACCACAAACACCAGGCACAGCGACCCCACCAACAAATTCAGCCAGAACGTCAACGTCCCCCGCTCCGACAACTCCCACAGCACCGCCGAGCCGAGCACAATACCCGCCATCGCTCCGACCAGCAGCCAGTTCATATGTCGCCGAGACTGTTTGCGAAAATGCGTCCCCACCGCGAACACGTCCGCCACAATCAACAACGGCAACATCACCCCCACTGCCCGGTCCGCCGGCACGACGTTCGCCACCAACGGCAGCGCCACAATCCCCACACCACCGCCGAAGCCCGCCTTCGAGATGCCCACCAGCAGCACCGCCAGGCACATGGCCGTGACATACCACCACACCGGCGTGCCATCGGGTATCACAGGCAGCGGAAGCAGGTCGAACATGCCCGCCAGTGTAGTAACGCGGCGTCTGCCCTGCCCGCCCGACCTTGCCGACTGATCACACTTCCGGATACGCTTGCAGGCACGAGATGGCCAACAACCCGCATGACAATCCACCGCCTCCCAACCACCTTCACCCCTCAGCCGTCATCGCCCGCGGACGATTCGAGTTCAAACGTAAACTGATCGCACGCGCATGATCGTACGCCACACCCAACCCGGCCCCGAAACACACGGCCTCACGCCCGGCCGACTCTACGCAGTCATCGGCATTGAAGCCGACGATTACCGCATCCTCAACGACTTCGGCGAACCCACGCTCTTCCCGCCCGACGTTTTCGAACTCGTCGACACCCGCGAGCCTGCCGACTGGATCACCACCACAGGCGACGACGACGAACGCTACGCCTACCCCCCACCGCTGAACCGTCCCGGCTTCTTCGAAGGTTATTTCGACCGCGACCCCGCCACCGTCGCCGCCTTCTGGCAACGCGTCAACGACCAGTTGAACACCGCTGCGGCAGGGTGAGGAACATCGTTGGGTGCCTCGACACCGAATTCAACGAGCACCAAGCAAATATGCAATCCAACCCACCGTGCCGCCGAATATGCCGCCAACCAAACCGCTCGCAATTCCAACGAGAGCAATCTCAAAAATACCACTGACAACGTCACCAGTGGAGAAGGTTGGCTCCAAGGCCATAACCATCAAAACCACATAGGCGCTTATTGCGGCGACTCCAAGCACACAACCAGTGACTGCACCTGCAATAGCCCCTCGCCTAATCATGATTGGGTCCTCGCCAGCATAATGCACCAGCCTATATGATCTCGCTCACGTCAGGTACGTATACCCCTGCAATCCATCTTCATAAAACCGCCGCAGCACGCGCGACTCTTCCAGCGTCAGCTTCTTCTGGCGCAGCGCCTGCTCGACCGACTTGCGGAAGTTCCGTCGCAGGTCTTCCGTGTCGAACTGCACGTATCGCAACACTTCCGTGACGGTGTCGCCTTCGACGATTTCCTCGATTTCGACTTCGCCCTGTTCGTCGATGCTCACGTGCACCGCGTTCGTGTCGCCGAGCAGGTTGTGCAGGTCGCCGAGGATTTCCTGGTATGCACCGACGAGAAACGTCGCCAGATAATAGTCATCGCCCTGCGAGTACGGGTGCAGTTCCAGGACAGGCTTGACGTCCTGCTCGCCGATAAACTGGTCGATCTTGCCATCGCTGTCGCAGGTGATGTCCGCGATGATGCCCTGGCAGGTCGGCTCCTGCTCCAGCCGATGGATTGGCATGATGGGAAACAACTGGTCAATCGCCCACGCGTCCGGCATCGACTGGAAAATTGAATAGTTGCAGAAGTACGTATCGCTCAGCCCGGCTTCCAGGCCTTCAAACTCCTCCGGCACGTAAGGCAGTGTGCGGACGATCGCAAGCACCTTCGAACACACTCCGTAATACAGCCGCTCCGCCAGGCCGCGCAGCTCCAGCGTGCAGTAGCCGAGGTTAAATAGATGCAACACTTCGTCGCGTGCGAGCTGCGCATCGTGGTAATACTCGTGCAGGTTCTTTTCGCTGATCTCGTGGAAGCAGTCGAAAAGCATCTGGATCGCCTTAGGCAGCTTCGCTCGTTCGTCATCACTCGGACGGTCCGGCAACTCAAACTTGTCAAAGCCAGACCAGCCGAGCACGTTGAACACCAGCACACTGTGGTAAGCGACCATCGCCCTGCCCGATTCGCTGATCACCGTCGGATGCGGCACGCCCGCCGCGTCGCAGGTTTCCTTCACGTGATAGATCACATCGTTGGCATACTCCTGCAACGAGTAGTTGATGCTGCTGGCGAAGTTGGTCTTGCTCCCATCATAGTCCACCCCAAGCCCGCCGCCGACGTCGACGTACTGCAACCCCGCGCCCATGCGATGGATCTCAACATAAACGCGCATCAGCTCGATGATCGCGCTTTTGATGTTGCGGATATTGTTGATCTGACTGCCCAGGTGGAAATGCACCAGGTTGAGGCAGTCGAGCATGTTTTCGCTGCGCAGGTAGTCCACCGCTTCGACCACTTCGCTGACGAACAGGCCGAACTTCGACCGCGGCCCGCCGGACTGTTCCCATCGCCCCGCACCGCGGGCCGACAGCTTGACGCGGATGCCGATCTTCGGCTTCACGTTATGCAGCTTCGCATAACGCACGATCAGCTTCAGCTCGGAATACTTCTCAACCACCGGGATGATGTTCTTGCCGATCTTCGTCGCGAGGATGACCGCTTCGATAAACTGCGCGTCTTTGAAACCATTGCAGACAATCGGCGTCTCGTCGTCCTGCACCATCGCCATCACCGCGAGCAGTTCCGGCTTCGAGCCGGCCTCCAGCCCGAAGCCGTGCGCTTGCCCGAACGCCTGAATCTCTTCGACGACGTGGCGTTGCTGGTTGACCTTGATCGGGTAGACGCAGCGGTAGCCGCCTTGGTACTCGTTCTCGGTGATCGCCGTCTTGAACACCTCGGCAAGCTCGGCCAGTCGATGGCTGAGGATATCGCTGAACCGGATCAACAGCGGCGGCTGAACATCGCGCTTGCGCAAGTCATCGACAAGCTGTTTCAGGTCCACCTCGCGCTCGGCCCGCTTGTCGGGGCGGACGACGACGTGGCCTTTCTCGTTAATCGAAAAATAGCCTTGCCCCCACTGGTGAATGCCGTACAACTCGCCGGCCGCGTCCAACGACCAGCCTGCGGGTGCGGCGATCGGCGCGTCAGTCAGTTTGTCGGCAGCAGCGCGGTCTTCGGTGGCGGAACGCTTATTCGGCATGGCGATCGATTCCCTCCAGGTATGGCGGGGCGGGCGGGTCAAACAATGAGTTTAACGCAGGCGGCGCGGAGTTTCTCGTTTCTGGTTCCAGATATAAAGCCCACCAATGGCAGCCGGGAGCTTCTTCATCCCAACCCCAAACCAGAAACGCCCCCTCACGCCTTCTTCAGCGTGATGTGCACAATCTCCGCCGGAGCGTTTGTTCGCAGCGGGAACCAGTTGCCCGCGCCGTTCGAGACGATCAGCTTGCTGCGATCCTTCTCGTACAGCCCGGTCCAGTACTTGAACATCAGCGGGCCGGCCCCGAAGCCGTCATTGAGCATCAACTGTCCGCCATGCGTATGCCCCGCCAGCGTCAGCGGAATGCGATGCTCCGTCGCACGATCAAACGCATCGGGGTGATGCGCCAGCAAGATGGGGAATGCATCGTGATCACGCCGCGCCACCGCCCGATCCACATGCGGCGCGATCGGCTTGCCTCGGCCGTGCCAGGCAATGCCCATCAACTGCACCCGCTCGCCATGCACACGAACCGTTTGCGCCTCATCCACCAGCAACGGCGTGCCGTGCTCGCGTACCGCCTCGCGGAAATTCTCCCGCCCGTCGAACAGATCATGATTCCCCTCGCACACGAACAGGCCCGACCGCGGGTCGATGCGATCAATCATCCGCAACGCTTCGGGCAAGTCGTGCAACGTGTTATCAATCACATCGCCGGTGATCAGGACAAGGTCTGCAGCAAGATCGTTCGTCGCGTCCGCAATTCGGTCCAGAATACGGCCGCGCGTAAACTTGCCCACATGCGTATCACTTAAATGCGCAATCGTCATCCCATCCAACGCCGCAGGCAAATCATCAAACCGCAGCGTGTACTCGGTAATCTGAAACCGCCGCTTCTGCGGAATGCTGACCGCCGTCGTCCCCAACGTCGCGAGCATCGGCAACGTCACCGCCGCCGTGGTCATCATCTGTCGTCGCGTCATCCGATCACTCGGCAGCATTGCCGACTCGACCACCTCCGGCACGTCGGCCTTGCGGACCCACCGACGAACCCGCCGCATCAGCCACCCCCCGCCCCGCCAGATCGTCCACAACCCCATCGACGGCAGCGCCACGAACGGCAGAAAGATCAACCCCCACAACATCATGTACGCCAGAATCCACGAATGCGGCGTCCACGCCACACCCATCCATCGCGTGCCCAGCAGCCACAGGTAACAGACGCTGAACACAACAACGAACACCCCCATCAACAGCCGCCACCCCCAGTTGTAAGGCAGCCCGCGCAGCCGACGGTCGGCCCACCACCACCAACCCAGCCCCGCCACCAGCGGCAAGCCCAGGATCGCCAGGTAGTAGATGACTCGTATGCTTTCCATAACCTCACACTATACGCGAGCAACCGCCGCAACGGACGCTTTATTCCGCGTCACCCCGCCGATCGCCGATCACCGAATCAACGACGTCGCCGTCATCGCCATCGGCTGCTCCAGCCCCATCATCGCAAGACAGGTCGGCAGCACGTCCGCCAACTTGCCCCCATCATGCAGCGCGGGCGACGCCTTCTCCGGATCGCCCGTCGCCTCGGCCTTGCGATCCGGGTCCACGATGATGCACTCGACCGGAAACAACGTATGAGCCGTGTGCGCCGCGCCGGTGTCCGGGTCGAACATCTGCTCCGCGTTGCCGTGGTCAGCCGTGACGATAAGCTTCCCGCCGCGCTTCAAAGCCGCTTCGACAATCTTGCCCACGCACGCGTCCACCGACTCCACCGCTGCGATCGCGGCGTCCAGCTTGCCGGTGTGCCCCACCATGTCGCCGTTGGCGAAGTTCACCAGGATGAAGTCTTCACAATCCTCCGCCGCGATGCGATTGAGCACGATCTGCGTAATCTGCGGCGCGCTCATCTCCGGCTGCAGGTCATACGTCGCCACCTTCGGCGATTGCGCCATCTCCCAACGCTCACCCTCAAACGGCTCGTCCCGATAGTCATTAAAGAAAAACGTCACGTGCGGAAACTTCTCCGTCTCCGCGCAACGAAACTGCGTCAGCCCCTTCGCACTCAAATACTCGCCCGCAATGTCCGTCATCTTCGGCGGCTTGGGAAACGCCACCGCAAGCCCCGGGAACGCGGCAAACCCTGCCTCATACGCCGTCAAACAGACATAGCGCAAATCACGCTGATCCCCGCGGTCAAAGCCCTTCTCGCCGCTGTCCGGGCTCGGCGGAACGTTGCCATAGAAGTCAGGCTGCATGAACGCACGCGTGATCTCGCGCGGGCGGTCGCCGCGATAGTTGTAGAAGATCACACTATCGCCATCTTTGATGCGCGTATCAGCCGCATCGTTGGTCGGCGAAACCGTGCGCGGCGTAATAAACTCATCGCCGTTCTGCGAGTCGTTCGTCGGATGGTCGTAATAGTCCTGAACCGCAGCGCCCGCCGACGCATGATTCTCCGCCGGGCCGCGCCCGGTGAGCAGATCGTACGCCTGCTTCACGCGCTCCCAACGGTTGTCGCGGTCCATCGCGTAGTACCGGCCGACGATCGAAGCAATCGCTCCAACGCCCAATTCCTTGCACTTCGCTTCAATCCGCTCGATAAACCCCTTGCCCGAATACGGCCCCGTATCGCGCCCGTCGGTAAACAGATGCAACGCCACCTTCGTCTGCCCGCGCTGCTTGCACAGCTCGATGCACGCATACAGATGATCCAGCAATCCGTGCACGCCCGCGTCCGACGCGATGCCCAGCAGGTGCACCGTCTTGCCGTTCGCCTTCGCACGATCCACCGCTTCGACCAGCGCTTCGTTGTTGAAAAACGCGCCTTCGCGGATCGCCTTCGTAATGCGCACCGACTCCTGGTCCACCACCCGCCCGGCCCCGAGGTTCTGATGCCCCACCTCGGAGTTGCCCATCGTGCTTTCAGGCAACCCCACGTCTTCACCGCTGGTGTGAATCAACGTCCACGGATAATCGCGCAGCAGCGCATCGCCCACCGGCGTCTTCGCCAGCTTCACTGCGTTGAACTTGTCATGGGCCGCGTTCGGATTCCGCCCCCACCCATCGCGAACGATCAACACCATCGGTTTCGGACGATCTGCCATGCCAAATACCTTCTCTTTTTCATGCAACAATCGGTCAAGAATAACCCGAAACTCACGGATTCAATCCGCCAGTTCCCGCTTCCCCCGCGGAATGGATCATTGTATACGAACAGCCCTACGGGGCAGGGCGTTCCGACACAGGCTCGCCCTTGACGGTCAGGCGGGCGGGGTGAGCGAACCACGCGTTGTTGGTTTTGCCGGTGTATTGCTTTTCGAGCAGCTCTGTAACATCCTGCATGTTGCCGTCCGCGGGAACCCACGCAGGCGAATGGGGCGTGCCTTCCACGTCGGGGAAATCGATCTTGCAGTTCTCGCATTTCTTGCTGCTGTCGAATCGGATCGGGCACCAGAATGATTCGACATTGCGAAGCATTTCCGAGCCGAGCGACCAGACGCCGGTCATCCAGTCGCAGTAGAGACACCAGATCAGGTCGTGTCCGACGAGGCCCTGGAACTTGTGTCGTGAGACATTAACCCAGTCCCCCGTGCGGTACCTGGGCAGGCCGACGAGCCAGGTGATCGGCGGGTAGACGATGATTTGTGTGACGCGGACGATCCAGAACAGCGGGACAGCAATCCCGGTGATCCAGACCGCGGTGTGGTTTCGCCATCGGCCGACGATGCGGTTGAGCGTTTTGACGATGCGCGGCCCCTTGCGAGCGGCGGGGTTGGCGAGTTCGTGAAGAAAGACCCATGTTTGCAGGCCGACGATCTGCCCCACCACCGCCGCGAGCAGCCCCAGCCAGCCCGCGACGATCGCCCCCCCGAGCGGCGGGCCGATGAGGAAGTAGGTGATGGCGATGTCCAGCGCCGGCGCACGACAAAAAGCAGCGGACACGCGACGCCCCACACCGCCAAGCCGCGGCAACAAATGCAACACACCCGCCCCCGCAAGCATGGCGACGACGGAAGCAAGCACGATATAGAGAAAAGTCATCATGCCCCCAGCATACGGGCAAATTCGCCCTGCGCCGTCATTGGCCTCACAGGAATTGCCAGTTTCGGCTGACTGGGCGCCATAGGCTGACTTGACGCCATGGGCGTGCTATATTGAACAGCCACACATTCAACGTCACCTGGAGGCGATGACATTGACCACCCACGCTGCTGCAATCCGCCTGCACCCTGTGATCCGCACCAGACTGTTCCTCACGGTTGCCGCGGTGATGCTGGCCCTGCTTTCAAATCCAGCCGGGCTGCTTGCGGACGATTTGTCCATCGTTTATCGCGGCACGTTCGACCTGCCGGGCTCGACCACCGATCAGCACGGCAACGTGTTCGACATCGACGGACTCAGCGGCATCACCTGGACAGGCGGCAACAACTACTGGGCCGTCATGGACAACTCCGACAAGCTCGTCCAGCTTCAGGTGGACCTGAGCGCCAACGGCTCGATCGCCTCGGCCAGCGTGGCCGGCGGCCTCACCCTCGCCCACAGCCGTGACCACGAAGGCATCGCCTACACCAACCCGCAACGCAACAGCGTGTTCATCTCCGATGAAAACAGGCCGATGCCCGGCGTCCGCGAATACAGCCTTGCCAACGGAGCGCTGATGCAAACCGTCAGCATCCCCAGCGTCTTCAGCAACATCCGCAGCAACTACGGCTTCGAATCACTCACCCGCCAACCCAACGGGCAGGTCATGTGGACCGCCAACGAAGAAGCACTCACCGTCGACGGCTCACTGTCCAGCACAAGCGCTGGCAGCGTCGTCCGACTTCAACAATTCGACGTCGACGGCAACAACGTCGCCGCCGGCCCGCAATACGCCTACATCACCAACCCCGTCCACCGCAGCACCAACGACGACCCCACACAGACCGGCGCCCGCAGCCGAAGCGGGCTGGTCGAGCTGGTCGCTATGCACGACGGCCGACTCCTCGCCCTCGAACGTTCCTTCGCGCAGGCGGGTATCTTCAACCTCAGCTCCGCCTACCGCAACAGTATCTTCCTGATCGACCTCAACGACGCCACCGACGTCTCCGACATGGCTGGTCTCATCGGGCAGAACTACACCCCGGCAAGCAAGTCCCTGCTCTGGTCCGCCACCCGCGCCATCGACCCCATCGCCCCCATCGACCCCATCGGCAACCTCGAAGGGCTCACCCTCGGACCCCAACTGCCCAACGGCAACTGGTCGCTGCTGGGCATCGTCGACTGGTCCGACCCGATCGATCTGATCAGCGCCAATCGACTGGTGGCGTTTGAACTGATCGGCGTCATCCCCGAACCCGGCACAGCCGCCACGTTGCTTACCCTCGCCGGCTTCACCCTGCTGCGCCGCCGACGCCATACCGCTTGTCCATCATAAAAGCTGTGAGAACACTGCACCGTGTTGCGTCGCATGTCGACGAATGTAGTTCACCGCAGCAAGTTGATGCCCACGATTCCGGATCGGTTCAACCTTCGGCCGACGCGCCCACAGCCCCGCGGGCACATCGCAAAAGTGCCCCCGCTGCTTCAGTTCATGCGTCACCCATGATCGCGCGAGGCCTAGAATCCGACGCGGCACCGGATCGTGATCATACGCCGAAAGCCCACGCGTTGAATGCCCACCTGTTGAACGTCCACGCGCCGAAAGCCCACGCCCGCCGGGGCGTGGGCCCCCGCCCCCGCGGGGCGGGGCTTTCGGCGTGTGCGCGCCTTTTGAATCAGACACGTTTTTCCGCGCATGCGTGAGCTTGATACCCAGGTTTTCCAGATGTTCATACGGGTCCATCCCCACGGGCACGAACCGCGCCAGCAGGTGATAGTGAATCCCGCCCACACTTAACTCCACCACCTCGGCCTTGTAATCGTCGCGCAGCGTATCCGCGAACAGTCGGCAGACCGCCGGGCGAAGTTCCGCCGGGAAATACACCGTCGGCCGCTTGAGCAGTTGCTTCGATCGCTCGAACAGATCGTCGTAGATGCCCGGCGGGGGCGGAAACTTGTAGTCCCCTTCCACATGCTCGCGATGATGCCGCGTCCGAAACCCCCGCGGATCCCCCGGCAGCCACGTGCCGTACGTGTTCCCCATGCAGTGATACCAGTTGTTCCACGGTGCGGGCATGAAGTAATGATCCCCCTCCCCTTCACAAGCGTCACAAAAGCAACCCCCCACCGCCCAACGTCTGCCCTTGTTACACCCGTCCGAGAAAATCCCGCTTTCCGCACTGCCACCCGCATCACCCCACCCGCGACCCCGCTTGCGCGTAGGCGCAAGCGTCTAATGACTACTCATAAGCCTCTAAAACCTACTCATAAGCCCCTTGTGAGTAGGCGTAAGGCTCTAAAATCTACTCATAAGCCTCTTGTGAGTGGGCGCAAGCGTCTAAAGACTACTCATAAGCCTCTAAAACCTACTCATAAGCACCTTGCGCGTAGGCGCAAGGCTCTAAAACCTACTCATAAGCTTCTTGCGCCTACGCGCAAGGGTCGAAATCCTACGCGCAAGAGTCGAAACGCTAGGCGCAAGCTCTTTTCGCCGCCTCGTCAGCAGAATCTGTGGGCCGGGTGCCACACAGCATCCCGAAGGGTGCTGTGTGAAGGAGCCTCAAACTGCTGTCGGCACACAGCACGCTGCGCGATGCTGTGTGGCACCCATCCTCGGGGCACCCTCACTCGGGGCAGCCGACGTTCTCCCGCCTATTTGCATTTCATTTCCTTCCGAATCTCATCGATGACCTCATCAATATTCATGCTACCTTGCCAACTTGGCTCATACCCCCTCATCTTTTTGAAAAGCTCAGGATTTCTCGGTTCTGCTGCACTGCCAGTTAATTGATATCTAGTAGCTTTTTTGAGAAGCCGAAACCCTGGAATCTCAAGATTAATTCGTGGCTCCCATTTTCGATAATGCAACATTTCTCCCTGAGAATCATTTTCTGAATCTACGACCATTCCCCTTCCAACCATACGACATCGTGAGGATCGGAATGGCTTCGCGGTTTCGATTGCGCGCCGCATCTCACCCGGCGCAAGCAGCCCGCTCCCACCAAACAATAACTGACTGCAGTTAACTCCTTGGAGTACATTGATATCTCGAATATTATTCAAGTTATTGAGACTCAGAATGCGGCTTCGACCGCCCAACTTGTAGGTGCCATCGTCAAAGAGAACAAGACATAGAAATGGCGTTAACGGCAACGTGATCACTAGCCCCTTGTTAGCAACACCTGTAATCGATGCCCATTTTACTTTTCTTTCTAAGAACGGATTCCAAAATACACATGGATGATCAGACGTTACGAATGGCGTGTTTGTTTTATTTTGGATTAAACCCGCCTGAAGATCGATTGCGTATGGCAGCGAATTAAAGACAGCTGAAAAATGCATCTCCAACGTACCGGAAAACGATAAATTCGTTAGATCGCCGAGATCGTTAGCATCGGGATGCCCCTTGATCGCCTCGCGCATAAGCTGTGCAAGACCGTGACTCGCTTCATCCATATGCGTTGGTGTTCTAGCGTGCATTAATATAAGAAAGGCAACTAAAATAAAATGAGAAAAAGACCCTTTTTCGGGTAGCTGGTGAGTTTCAATCACGTTTCGAATAATCGGAGCCGCGGCCCCCTCGAACGAACCCAAGAGCTTTTCGTTTTCAACATTTTCGTATAAGTTGCGTCGCTGCGCTTGATGGCGAATTGATGCCCCAGAAACAAACCGACCTGTCTTAGCGTTAAGCAAGCTAATTTGACGCCCGGTTTCGTCGGAAAAATTTCGCAAATAGAATTGAGGAATAAAGTGTTGTTTCTGGAATTGAGCCACTAAATACATCCTAACTGACCATGGATTCCGCGTTATAGGAACGCAAAAACAGCGGGGCCGCTTGCGCGGCCCCGCTGCTAAAAACTTCTCACAGTGTTGCCCGCCCGGTTGAGCGAGCATTCTACCACATGGATCAATAATCCATGTCATCCATACCCGGTGCGCCGGCGGCGGCTTTCTTCTTGTCCTTGCGTTCCACGACGACGGCGTCGGTGGTCAGCAGCAGGCCGGAGATGCTCGCGGCGTTTTGCAGCGCGACGCGTTCGACCTTGGTGGGGACGAGGACGCCGGCCTTGAGCATGTCGCCGTATTCACCGCTGAGCGCGTTGAAGCCGTACGCGTCGTCCTTGCTGGCTTCGACGTTCTGGGCGATCACCGAGCCGTCGTGGCCGGCGTTGACCGCGATCTGCTTGATCGGGGCGGAGACGGCGCGGCGGATGATGTCGACGCCGACCTTTTCGTCACCGACGAGGCCCTTGATGTTGTCAAGCGCTCGGCGGGCACGAAGGATGGCGACGCCGCCACCGGGGAGAATGCCCTCTTCGACGGCGGCACGGCAGGCGTGCATCGCGTCTTCCACGCGGGCCTTCTTCTCTTTCATTTCCGACTCGGTGGCGGCACCGACATTGATCTGGGCCACGCCGCCGGCGAGCTTGGCGAGACGCTCCTGGAGCTTCTCGGCATCGTAGTCGCTGGTCGTGCCTTCGATCTGTCGCTTGATCGATTCGATGCGGGCCTTGATGTCGCTGGTCTTGCCGGCACCTTCGATGATCGTGGTGTTTTCCTTGTCGACGACGAGCTTCTTCGCTCGGCCGAGGTCGGACAGTTCGAGCTTCTCGACGTCGATGCCGAGCTCTTCCATGATCGCGCGGCCGCCGGTGAGGGTGGCGATGTCATCGAGCATGGCCTTGCGACGGTCGCCGAAGCCCGGCGCCTTGACGGCGACAACCTTGAGCACGCCGCGCAGCTTGTTGACCACGAGGGTGGTCAGCGCTTCGCCGTCGATGTCCTCGGCGACGATGAGCAGCGGCTTGCCGCTTTCCGCGACCTTGCCGAGGATGGGAATCAGATCCTTGGCGGAGCTGATCTTCTTCTCGTGGATGAGCACGTAAGCGTCTTCGAGGACGGCTTCCATGCGACCCTGGTCGGTGACGAAGTGGGGGCTGAGGTAGCCCTTGTCGAACTGCATGCCTTCGACGAGGTCGACGTAGGTTTCGAGGCTCTTGCCTTCTTCGACGGTGATGACGCCGTCCTTGCCGACCTTGTCCATCGCGTCGGCGATGATCTGGCCGATGGTTTCGTCCTGGTTGGCGGAGCAGGTGCCGACCTGGGCGACTTCCTTGGAGGAGTTGACGTTCTTGGAGATCTTACGCAGTTCGCCGACGATGGCTTCGACGGCCTTGTCGATGCCGCGCTTGATCTGGTTGGCGTTGGCGCCGGCGGCGATGTTCTTCAGGCCTTCGGTGAAGATGCTCTCGGCGTAGATGGTGGCGGTGGTGGTGCCGTCGCCGGCGTCCTTGGAGGCCTTGGAAGCGACTTCCTTGACCATTTGGGCGCCGATGTTTTCGATGGCGTCTTCGACTTCGACTTCCTTGGCGACGGTGACGCCGTCTTTGGTGACGGTCGGCGAGCCGAAGGATTTTTCGAGGATGACGACGCGGCCGGACGGGCCGAGCGTGACCTTGACGGCCCGTGCGAGCTTGTGGACGCCGCGGCGAATGGCTTCGCGCGCCTCGGCGTCGAACTTGATGGTCTTAGCAGCCATTTGGATGCTCCTTGTATGGTGTGTGGTTGATTTCGTGTTGGAAAATCCGGGGCTTCGCGATGCTCAGCCCTCGGCTTGGTAACTACCGGGTTGCGACACTGCCGGAATCAGGCGACGACAGCGAGGACTTCGTCTTCGCCGAGGACGACGAATTCCTTGTCGTCGAGCTTGACTTCCGTACCGCCCCACTTGCCGAGGAGGACGGTGTCGCCTTCTTTGACCTGGAATGGGGCTCGCTCGCCGTTGTCGAGCAGTCGTCCCTGGCCGAGCGCGATGACCTTGGCCTGTTGGGGCTTGTCAGTCGCGGATTCGGGGAGGTAGATACCGGACTTCGTTTTGGTCTCCGGCTCCACGCGTTGCACAAGAATGCGATCTCCGAGCGGTCGTACTTTCATCGATGGCTCTCCTTTCAGTCGGCTGGTTTGTCCAGCTTGGGTTGTGAGGAAGAAAAAACGTCGTTGGATTGATTCGGTTCGGTTCGACCGGCGGGCCAGGCGCCGGCATAGCGGCGGTCGATCAGTCGACGGATGACCTGCAACAGCGGGTCGAGGTCGACCGGCCGATTGATGACGGAAAACGCGCCGAGGCGGAGGGCTTCGTTAAGGAAGCGCTGGGCCTGGCGGAGGGTGTAGGCATCGTTGGCGACGACCACGACCGGCGGGCGGTTGGGCTTGCGGCGGAGGACCTGGAGCAGCCAGAGGCCGCCGGGCATCGGGTCGCGCGACGCGGATCGCATGTCGTCGGCCGGGGTGAGCAGGTCGACCACGGCGGCATGCACATCAAGGCGGGTCGCCAGGTCGACGGCCTCGCGGCCGGTGCGGGCAAGGTGGGCATGGACCCCCTGCGGCTCGAGCAGGCGCGGGAGCTGGCGCGTCCAATGCTCAATAGCATGATCGCGGTCCTGCGTCAGCAGAACATTGAACCGCGGCGGATTGACAGAGCGCACACTCACCATGGTAGGAGAGAAGATGCAATGGCGATGCCGGAAGGGAGCATGGAGGCGGAGACGGGGCAGATGGGTCTCAAAATGTTATTTTACATATGTTTACGCACTATACGCACATCGAAATGAACTGCCACGGAGGCCAGTCGGGCTGTCGAAGTGGGGGCTGGCCAGAGGCGGGCGTGCCGAATTGGCAGGTGGGCGAGGGCGATTCGGGTGCCCGCTGGTCAGCGTCAATTCTGGGATTGAGAAGAGCCCACGGATTCGCTGCGCTACATCCGTGGGCTTTAATTAATTTAGTGCTTAATCAACCGTGACACATGGCTTAAGCAACTCACGCCACCGGGCGCGTCTCGGCCAGCGGGAAGCCGGCCATCCGCTCCAGCACGGAGATCGGCGCCACGTCCGGCGCTGCCAGGCTTTCGCGGGCGACCATGAACGTCTGCTCCAGGGCATATTGCCCCGACAGGCAGCCGTGGCTGGTCGTATCGGTGAAGCACATCCACGTCGAGCCGGGCGGGAAGGCCCACTGTTCGCCCTTCGCGTGGTCCTGCACTTCGGGATGGTGCTTGAGGTAGTCGTGGAACTTGAGCATGAATCGGTCGTAGTCCGGCCGATCGATCACGGGCAGGCCCGCCTTCGCCATGGCTGAGACCGCCTGTCGGCCGAGCTTCGTGATCGCCGAGGGCGGCTGCGGCAGGCCGGCGTCCTTCGCATACCGCTCGGCCAGTTGCTCGAACGTGCCCGCCGACACCCACACGCGCTCGCGGTCCATGTTGATGTTCGTGAAGATCCGCATCAGCCGATTGCCATGCGACGGCCGAGTGGGGAACGAGTCGACGTGGATCAGATCGTTGCGTGCCTTGAACTTGACCTTCCGCCCCTTCTCCTCGATGGGCCTGAAGCTGGCGTAGTCGATCCGCCACTGCTCGGCGTACTGCGGCAGGAAGCGGGCGCAAAAGTCGATCGCCTGCTGCGAGTAGCGACGCATCACGTCGTGCATCTTCGCGAACGCTTCGGAGTTGTCCGCGTCGACGCCCTTGAGCCGATCCTGCTTCGGCCGATAGCTGATGTTCTTGTGAAACCGCTCCGACTGCTTCTGCGCGAGCAGAAACTGGCGGTCTTCGTCGGAAATCTCAAACGGCGTGGTGGGGAAAAACAGAACGTCGCCACTTTCGATGTGTCGATATTCCGCTTCCGTCGCCGACCGCTCGAGCGGATGTTCTTCAATAGTCACGCGTGCCATGGGTGCCTCTCCTGATGTGGGACGATCCAGTCGGTTATATCACACGCCGACCCGGCATGCATCGGGTTTTTCGAGTCAGCCGGACGTATCGAGCACGGCCCATAGCGTGTGGGCATATCGATTGAGAAACGCCCGTTTGGGCCAAATGAATCGCCGAAGCGTGTTCTTCGCGCCCGGGTTCACGCTGGCTGACATCTCTGCGATGCGGTAGCCCAGCGGGTCCTGTTTGTCGGTGAGAAAGCGGGCGATGTCTTCCACGTTAAACACCCACCGATGCCGGTCCGCCGGCGGCTCGGCGGGCAACCCGTAGTGGCGAATCTCACCCCGGCCTTTGCGGATCGGCTGACGGAACGTGTACCAGCAGTTCGGCAGCGACAGCACAACCTTCCCGCGCGACACGCGCACCAACTCGGCGAAAATCTGGTGCAGGTTGTCCAGATGCTCCAGCACATCGGTGCACACGATCGTGTCGAACGACTTGTCATCGAACGGCAGCTTGCCCGCCGCTTGCAGGTCGACCTGCATGTCCGGCTCGCCGCCGATGTCGATGCCCAGGTAGTCCAGCTCCGGCCGCAGCTTTTTGATCCGCTTCATATCGCAGCCCACGTCGAGCACACGGCCGGTCAGGGCCTTGCCATAACGACGCACGATGTGATCCGCGCGGGCGTTGCGGTTGGAAAGGGAGACCGTCTCAACGTGAATGGGGGGGAGTTGCGCCATGAAGAGCGGCATTCTATCAACTGACGCATGACGAGCCCAACGTGAAGCTGACGCCCACGGCGTCACGCCGTGGGCTTCTAACGCAATAAGCGGACCGCGACGCAGCGAACGTACAAGCGAGTTCCGTGCGGCGTGAAGTAACCCCGGCAATACAAACGAAAACGGCCCGCTCGCATGAAGCGAACGGGCCGTATCATCGCACGGCCAACGCGGTGGCCCGCAACCGTCAACAGCGTGCTATATCAGCGCGTCTCTTCGACGCGGATTTCCTGTGTCTCAATGGTGCGTCGCTGCACGTCGCCTTCCTCAAGGAAGAAGAGGCGATGCTGATTGCCGCTATACAACGCTTCCTCAGCGACCGGTCGGCCATCGACCGTGATACGGCCGCGCTCCGTGTCAACAATCACCGTTTCCCCCTTTTGCACCCGACCGGCGTAGACCATCTGCTCTCTCGTCGCGTCGTAGACGTACGCTTGCCCGTTCTCCGGTACGCTGTATGAAAGCCGCTCACTCCCTTCCGCCCCGAGCATCGCATTGGCGGGTATGTCCGGATGACGTTCCACTGTCGCGCAGCCGATGATCATCAACAGGATGGTCAGCACTGTGGCACTGATAATTCCCTTGGACATGCTTCTAAACATCCTTGCATCTCTCCTTCTTCTTGCCGGTTCGCCGCGCCTCATGCGCCGCGAACACTAAATGCCTGGCCAGTTAAACAACGCGTTCGCCGTCGAGCATCTCGACGACTGAGTACCGGTCTCACCACCCATACCTACGGTTATGCGGGTCGTATCGGTTTTCATGTCTTGCATGTTCTTTGATGATGGCCATCGCTGGCAGGTCGGCTGGCTTGGGCACAAAAAAACCGGCCCGCTCACATAAATGCGAACGGGCCGGGGCGGGTGGGGTATCGGTTTTATTCGCCACAACTCAGCAAGCTGCGGCCGTCACGTTCAGGCCGTCGCGGTAAGGCCCGCAGATTCGGCGAGTTTGTCTGCCAGGTCGGTCTTCTCCCAACTGAACGCGCCGTTGGCCTGCGGCTCGCGACCGAAGTGGCCGTGGGCAGCCGTCTCGCGGTAGATCGGCTTGAGCAGGTCCAGATGCTTGATGATGCCCTTGGGCGTCAGTGGGAACAGTTCGCGGACCAGTTCGCCGATGCGGGCGTCTTCGATCTTGCCCGTGCCGAACGTGTCGATGTGCACGCTCGTCGGCTCGGCGACGCCGATGGCGTAGCTCAACTGCACTTCGCAGATCTCCGCCAAGCCCGACGCGACGATGTTCTTCGCCACGTAGCGAGCCATGTACGCCGCCGAGCGGTCGACCTTCGACGGGTCTTTACCCGAGAACGCGCCGCCGCCGTGTCGGCCTCGGCCGCCGTACGTGTCGACGATGATCTTACGGCCGGTCAGGCCCGCGTCGCCGTGCGGTCCGCCAATTTCAAACTGGCCGGTCGGGTTCACGTGGATCGTGACCTTGTTTTCATCGAACAGCTCAGCCGGCAGGATCGGCTTGATGATGTGCTCGATGACGGCTTCCTTGAGTTCCTTCTGCTTCGCTTCGCCGTTCCAGTCGGCGGTGTGCTGCGTGCTGAGCACCACCGTGTCGATCCGCACCGGCTTGTGGTCGGCGTCGTACTCGACGGTGACCTGACTCTTCGCGTCGGGGCGAAGGCCCTTGATCACGTTGTTGCGGCGAACCTCGACGTGACGCTCGACGAGCTTATGCGATAGGTCGATCGGCAGCGGCATGAGGCTCTCGGTCTCACGACAGGCGAAGCCGAACATCAGACCCTGGTCGCCGGCGCCTTCCTTGTCGACGCCCATGGCGATGTCTTCCGACTGGCCGTGCAGCGTGCGGATGACGGCACACGAGTCCGCGTCGAACTTCATCGCCGGGTCGGTGTAGCCGATTTCACGCAGCGTATCGCGAACCGTGTCTTCCACGTCGTGCAACGCCTTGATGCCCTTCTCGTTGTGCACCGTCACCTCGCCGGCGACCACGACCAGGCCGGTCGTGCAAAGCGTTTCGCAGGCCACACGAGCCTTCGGGTCCGCTGCGAGCAGCGTGTCCAGAATGGCGTCCGACACGCGGTCGGAAACCTTGTCGGGGTGGCCCATCGAGACCGATTCACTGGTGAAAAGATAGTTGTCACGGTTGGTCGGGGTAGTCATAAATCTGTTTCCATCCAAAATTTGAGGAAAATACACCTGCTCGGCTCGCGGTCTCGCACACCCGCGTGCGGCCGCCCTGTCACCGGGCAGATGCCTGAACAAAACGGTTGCCTGAGACCCCTTTTTACAGGCTCCGCCGACAGATCGCAACCGCCTTCTCGCATTTTATCCGGATGAACGGGTGAATGTCGAGCGGAAACCGCCGAAATCCGGCTTCCACGCCCCAATCCCGACTTTTTGCTACGCTCCCCCATTGAAACGCCGGACGGGTGGCAACTGTCATGGGAGACGCTGAGATGAGCGAAAAGATGCGGATCGAAAAAGACTCGATGGGCGAAATGCAGGTTCCCGAATGGGCACTCTGGGGCGCGAGCACGCAGCGGGCGCGCGAAAACTTCCCCATCGCCCACCGCGGCGTCCCGAGCGAAGTCGTCCACGCCTTCGGCCACCTCAAGGCCGCCTGCGCTCAGGCCAACGCCGACCTCGGCAAGCTCGACAAGAAAATCGCCCAAGCCATCATCGACGCCGCAACCGAGGTCGCCCAAGGCAAGCTCGACGACCATTTCGTCGTCGACATCTACCAGACCGGCAGCGGCACCAGCACCAACATGAACGCCAACGAGGTCATCGCTCACCGCGCCACCCAGCTGCACGGCAGCGCGATCCACCCCAACGACCACGTCAACATGGGCCAGTCCTCCAACGACACCTTCCCCACCGCGATGCACATCGCCGCCGCGGTCGCCCTCAAGAGCAAGCTCACCCCCGCCCTTCAACGCCTGCACGACCAGCTCGACAAGCAGGCGAAGCAGTGGGACGACATCATCAAGATCGGCCGAACGCACCTCATGGACGCCACGCCCATCCGCGTTGGCCAGGTATTCTCCGGCTATACCCAGCAAGCGAAATTCGCCCTCCTCCGTGCCGGCTACGCCCTCGAAGGCATGCGACAGAACATGCCCATCGGCGGCACCGCCGTCGGCACGGGCATCAACACCCACCCCGACTTCGGCAGCAAGGTCTGCACCGTGCTCAGCCAACGCCTCGACATCGACTTCGTCGAAGCCGAAAACCACCGCGAAGCCCAGGCCGCCGCCGACTGTTTCGTGCAGGCACACGCCTGCCTGAAAACCATCGCCGTCAGCCTCTCCAAAATCGCCAACGACATCCGCTGGCTCGGCTCAGGCCCGCGCTGCGGCCTCGGCGAGCTGCAACTGCCCGCCATCCAGCCCGGCAGTTCCATCATGCCCGGCAAGGTCAACCCCGTCATCTGCGAGTCCGCCATGCAGGTGAGTTGCCGTGTCATCGGCAACGACGCCACCATCACCACCGCAGGCCTCGGCGGCGTGGGCTCGCTGCTGGAACTGAACGTCGCCATGCCCGTGATGACCGACGCCATGCTCGAATCGATCAATCTGCTCGCCAACGTCGCCAACGTCTTCGTCGACAAGCTGCTCGTCGGCCTCGAAGTTAACGCCGAGCGATGCACCGGCCTGATCGAACAATCCCTGATGATGTGCACCAGCCTCGCCCCCGAGATCGGCTACGACAACGCCGCCAAGCTCGCGAAGCAGGCCTTCAACGAAAATAAAACCATCCGCGAGCTCGTCCTCGAACAGAAGCTCATTCCCGAGCCCCGCCTCAACGAGCTGCTCGACCCCCGCTCCATGACCGAGCCCGGCGAAGGCTGACGCAACCCCAACAACGCCCCAATAAAGCCCACGGATGTAGCGCAGCGAATCCGTGGGCTTCCCCACCCCGATAATGCCAAACCACGAAACGCGAAACCAGAAATCTCATCCCCTGCCTCCCAAACGCCGATGACATTGCAACGCAAAGCCCGATCGGGCTTTAATTTCGGTTATCGGGCATTCCCTTTCCCCACACGGCCGTGCACGATTGCCTACACTAGAGGCCTGATCGGTGCAACCGCATCGACCGTGGGATCGTAGATGCAGATCAAGAAAGGCATACCGGTTTCGCCTGGCGTGGCGATCTATCCCGCCCTCGTGCTCGACGCCGAGGACCAGCCCATTCCGCGCCGCAGCGTCTCCGCCAGCCGCGTGCCCCACGAGCACGAACGCCTCGACCAGGCCATCGCCGCCAGCATCGACGAGCTCGAACAGCTTCGCCAGCAGACCGCGACGGCCCTTGGCGAAGAGCTTGCCAAAATCTTCGATTTCCATCAGGGCATGCTCCGCGACGAGTATCTGATCAAGCAGATCCGCGCCATCGTCGACGCTGACCGCGTTACCGCCGAGTACGCCGTCTACCAGGCCACCCACCGCCTCGCCGAGACGTTCCTCCAACAGGAACGTTCCTACCTCCGCGAGCGCGTCAGCGACGTCTACGATCTTCAAAAACGCATCCTCAAGCATCTCGTCGGCTACACCCGCACCGAGCTCAGCCAACTCACCAGCCCTGCCGTCGTCGTCGCCCACGATCTGACGCCCTCCCAGACCGCCGCCCTCGACAAGACCAAAATCAAGGGCCTCGCCACCGACGCCGGCGGCCGCACCAGCCACACCGCCATCCTCGCCCACGCGCTCGGTATCCCCGCCGTCGTCGGCCTGGGCAGCATCACCCGGCAGATCGCCTCCGGCGAAACCGTCATCATCGACGGCCACCAGGGCCAGATCATCATCGACCCCGACGCCGCCAAGCTCATGGAATACCGCCAGGAGCTGCGGCGCATGGCCGCCATGGAGGACACGCTCGGCGAGCTGAGCAAGCTGCCCGCTGTCACCAAAGATGGCACGAAGGTCAATCTGCTGGCCAACATCGAATTCCCCAGCGAAATCCCTCCCGCCATCCACAACGGCGCCGTGGGCATCGGCCTCTACCGCACGGAGTTTCTCTTCCTCGCCGCCGACAACGAGCCTGCCGAGCAGGAGCAATACGAAACCTACGTCGAAGCCATCCGCAACCTCGACGGCCTCCCGCTCACCGTCCGCACGCTCGACCTCGGCGCGGACAAGCTCACGCATCAGATGACCCTCGCCGGCGGCGACACGCACGAGCGAAACCCCTTCCTCGGCTGCCGATCCATCCGCCTCTGCCTCCAGAACCTCCCGCTCTTCAAGACACAGTTGCGCGCTATTCTCCGCGCGAGCACGCAGGGGCCGGTTAAAATCATGTTTCCGCTGATCTCCAACATCATGGAGCTGCGGCAGGCGAAAATGATCCTTAACGACGTCATGGAGGACCTCGACGAACAGGGCATCGAGTATGCCCGCGACATTCCGATCGGTATCATGGTCGAAGTCCCCTCCGCCGCGCTGCAAGCCCGGGCGTTTACGCGCGAAGTGGACTTCTTTTCGATCGGGACCAATGACCTGATCCAGTACACGGTGGCGGTGGACCGCGGCAACGAACGGATCGCGAGTCTCTACTCCGCCGCACACCCGGCCGTGATCAGCCTCATCAAGGAGATCATCCGCGCTGGGCAACGGGCTAAAATAGATGTCAGCTTGTGTGGTGAAATGGCCGGCGAACCGGAATTCACCATGCTGCTGCTGGGGCTCGGATTGCGGTGCTTCTCGATTACGCCGCCCGCAATTCCGGAAATCAAGCGTATCCTGCGCTCGGTCAATATCGAGCAGTGTCAGAAAGTCGCCAGGCGCGTCAGCGCCTTCGACTCGGATCGCGAAGTGTTGAACTACCTTCGCGACGAACTGGGCAAAGTCGTTCCCGAGGCCATCGGCGGAAGGTCCGCCAGATATTGATGCTTCGGACAACCGTTAGCCGGATCGCCCCGCTCGCCAAAGGCGGACTCACGTAACCTCCGCCGGGCTTGAGCAGGTGATCTATAACCGAAAGGAGTTTCGAGTTTCGAGTTTCCAGTTTCCAGTTGTCGCATTCCAAGGCCAGGCGCATCATGTTGCACGGCCAACCTTCCAAATGCGTAACTCGAAACTCGAAACTCGGAACTCGAAACTGATTTGAAGTGCCAAAAACAGAAATGCTCATCAACTACGTCCCGGGGGAAGAATGCCGCATCGCCATCGTACGCGACGGCAAGCTTGAAGAGTTCTACCAGGAACGCGCCTCCAACGAGAGCCACGTCGGAAGCATCTACAAAGGCAAAGTCACCAACGTCGAGCCCAGCATTCAAGCCGCGTTCGTCGACTTCGGCCTGGAACGCAACGGCTTCCTCCACGTCTCCGACCTTCACCCCATGTTCTTCCCCGGCAAGGACCGCGAAGAATTTGAACAGGTCGGCTCAAAGACGCCCCACCGCGATCGCCCGCCCATTCAAAAATGCCTCCGACGTGGACAGGAAATCCTCGTCCAAGTGCTCAAGGAAGGCATCGGCACGAAGGGCCCGACGCTCACCAGCTATCTCTCCATCCCCGGCCGATTCGTCGTGATGATGCCCCAGATGCAACGCCTCGGCGTCTCGCGAAAAGTCGAAGACGACGACGCACGCAAAGAGGCCCGCAAGCTGCTCGCCGAGCTCAACCCGCCTGAAGGCTTCGGCTTCATTGTCCGTACCGCAGGCATCGGACAGACCAAAACCGACCTCAAACGCGACCTCGCTTATCTCGTCCGACTCTGGAAAAACATCGAGCGCAAACAAAAGCGCATCGGCAAGACCGGCGAACTCTATACCGAGTCCGACCTGGTCATCCGAACCATCCGCGATGTCTTCTCCACCGACATCGACCGCATCGTCGTCGACGACCCCACCGCCGCGAAGCGCGCCCACGATTTCCTCACCATCGCCAGCCCGCGCTCGCGATCCAAGTGCGTCTACTACGAAGACCACGTGCCGCTGTTTCACCGCTTCGGCATTGAAAGCCAGATCGAATCGATCAACGCCCGCGAAGTGCCCCTGCCCTCTGGCGGCTCGCTGGTGTTCGACTCGGCCGAGGCGCTGGTCGCCATCGACGTGAACTCTGGCAAGAGTCGCGACGCGCGCGACGCCGAGTCCAACGCATTCAACACCAACAAGGAAGCCGTGGATGAAATCGCGAGGCAACTGCGCCTTCGCGACCTCGGCGGCGTCGTCGTGCTCGACCTGATCGACATGCGCGACCGCAACCACCGCCGAACGGTCGAGCAGCGCTTCCGTGAGATGATCAAAAACGACCGCGCCCGCACGCGCATCGGCGGCATCAGCCAGTTCGGGCTACTGGAAATGACCCGCCAGCGCATGCGGCCGTCGTTGCAAAGCTCGCTCTACAACGAATGCGAACACTGCCACGGCTCGGGCCACGTCAAGAGCGCCGAGTCCGTCGTGCTCGACGTCATGCGACGCCTGGCGCTCGCGATGCAGCATAAGAACGTCACGCGCGTCGACCTAACCATCAGCCCGGACGTCGCCTTCCAGTTGCTTAACCGCAAGCGAACTGAGCTGGTCGCATTGGAAAACCGCCACAGCAAGGCCGTCACCGTCCGCGTCGGCGGCCACAGTATCGACTACGTCGACGCGACCGCTTACGACGAACGTGGCGGCGCGGTCGACCTCGAATCCCTGCTCAGGCCCGCCAACCTCTCCGAGCCAACCGACACCACGTTCCGCGAGTTGACCAGCGACATCCAGGTCGAAGATCTCGTCGACGACGATGACGTCGATGATGACACGGTCGATCTCAGCGACGTGCCCGACCGACCGGCCGTCGAAGCGATCGACGCCCCCGCCCAGTTGGACGCGAGCGGCGATGGCCAGGGCGACGGCGACGGCGATGGCGAAGGCGGCGGCAAGAAACGGCGTCGGCGTCGGCGACGGCGCGGCGGCCGCGGTCGCAACCGCTCGGATGACGACGGCTCAACGCCATCGACAGACGATCGCGAAGCGTCGGCGCAGGACCGTGCCAAAGATACCGCCGACGACACCGTTGACGATGAAGCACCGTCGCAGCCGAAGAAAAGGTCGCCCAAACAGGCTTCACGCACGCGATCGAAGCAAACCAGCGACACGACCGCTGACGAAGGCCCCACTGACAAAGCCGCGCCGCAGACCGAGGAGGCCGACGGCAATGCCAATGCCAATGCCGGTGAGGGCACGGGCGAGGGCGAAGGGGAAGGCGCGGGCACGGGCAAGAAGCGTCGGCGACGTCGCGGTGGCCGCAGCCGACGCCGCGGAAAGCAGTCCGCCGAGGCCAACGGCGACGGCCAGCCATCCGATGGCAACCGGGCTGACGGCAATCAAGCTGACGGCAATCGGGCTGACGGAAAACAGGCCGATGGTAATCAGGCCCAAAGCAAGCCGGCCGACGATAAGTCGACTGACAGCAAGCCGAGCGGCGGTAACCAGGGCAACGCCGATCGCCCCAAGCCGGCCGCGACCCCGACCGTCGGCTCGGGCTACAGCAACAAGATCATCGAATCGAGAGCAAGTGAGAACGCATGAGCGACGCCGACGCCCGCAAGCTGATCGTGCTGGGCTCGACCGGGTCCATCGGCGTCAATACGCTGAACGTGGTCGAACACCTCCGCCGCACCCGCGCTGCCACCATTGAAGTGGTCGGCCTTGCGGCGTCGCGCTCCAGCACGAAACTCATCGAGCAGGCGAAACAGCACCACGTACGCCACATTGCCGTCGCCGACCCTGCCATTGCCGACGAGGTCCGCGCCGCCCTGCCCGATGCGAAGGTATACGTCGGCGACGCGGCCGCCGAAACGCTTGTACGAGAAGTCGAAGCGACTGATGTCGCCGCCGCCGTCGTTGGCTCGGCAGGTCTGCCTGCCACACTCGCCGCGGTGCAACTCGGTCGGCGGGTCAGCCTCGCCAATAAGGAAACACTCGTCGCCGCCGGCATGCTCGTCACGCCGTTGGTCCGTGAGCACGGCGCTCAACTGCTGCCTGTCGACTCGGAACATTCAGCGATCTTTCAATGTCTTGCCGAGCACCCCCGCCGCGAGGTGAAGCGGATCGTGCTCACTGCCTCGGGCGGGCCGTTTCGCACCGCGGACAAGACAACAATCGAAAACGCTACCGTGGAGCAAGCGCTCAAACATCCGACCTGGACGATGGGCCGAAAGATCACCATCGACTCGGCGACGATGATGAATAAGGCGCTGGAAATCATCGAAGCGCACTGGCTGTTCGGCCTCGCGGGTGAGAAGATCGATGTGATCGTGCACCCGCAGTCGATCGTGCACAGCTTCGTCGAGTTCGTCGACCACAATGTGCTCGCGCAGCTCGGCTCGCCGGACATGCGCGGGCCGATCCAGTACGCCCTGACCTGGCCTGACCGCCCCGTCGGGTGTAGCGAGGCGATGGACTGGTCGGCGCTCAGCCAGTTGACGTTCGAGCCGCCGGACCTTGAGCGGTTCCCCGCGTTGAAGCTGGCCTACGATGTAATCGACGCCGGCGGCACGGCCGGGGCCGTCTTCAACGCCGCCAACGAAGCGGCGGTGCAGGCGTTCCTCGAACGGCAGGTCCGTTTCGGTCGTATTGTGGAACTGGTGACCGAAGCCCTCGCCGCCATCGAGCCCGAGCCGGTCGAATCATTGGAGACCATACTGGACGCGGACCGCAAAGCGCGGGCGTTCGTCGCGCAGCGCATCCGCACAACGCCCAGCGCCGTAAGTTAGCCGCGAAGCGCCGCGGAGCGCGTTCGTGAACGTACACTCACGCGGCCCTCCGCGACGAACGAATTGAAAACATACGACCTCATCGGGTCACACTGGATGCTCAACTGCCATGGACTTGCTGACACATACCCCGATTGCTTTGCTGGCCCTGATCCTCGGGTTCGGTTTCCTCATCTTCGTTCACGAGTTGGGCCACTTTCTCGTCGCGCGAGCCGTGGGCATCAAGTGCACGCAGTTCGCCATCGGCTTCGGACCGAGCATGATCACGTGGCGTAAGGGCATCGGCTTCCGCGTCGGCACGACCGAGCCCGAATACCAGAAGCGCATCAACGAAGGCGTCGACCCCGCCTCGCTCGGCGAAACCGAATACCGCCTGAACTACCTGCCACTGGGCGGCTACGTCAAAATGCTCGGCCAGGAGGACATGGACCCCAACGCGCAAAGCGAAGACCCCCGCGCGTTCAACAAAAAACCCGTGTGGGCGCGTGCCTGCGTCATCTCCGCCGGCGTCGTGATGAACCTGATCTTCGGCCTGCTGTTCCTGATCATCGCCTTCATGTCCGGCGTGCAGTTCCCGCCCGCCCTCGTCGGCGGCGTGCAAAGCGGCGCACCGGCAGACGTCACCTATGCACAGGGATATGAAGGCGATCCGGATTATCGCGGCTTGCGCGTCGGCGATCACATCACGCACATCAACGGCGACGAAATCGGCGACTTCATGGAGCTCCGTCTCGCCGCGGCGCTCGGCCGACCTGACGTCCCCATTGAGTTCACCATTGATCGCGAAGGGGCGGATCAACCGCTGATCTACCGCATGGCGCCCCGTCGCGACCCGATCGAAAACCTGCTGAGCGTCGGCATCGCGCCGATCAGCAGCCTTGAAGCCGCGCCGCGTGAAGGTGGCACGTTGGACCGGGCAGGCGTGCGTGAGGGCATGCGCGTCGTCGCGGTGAATGGTGAAGCGGTGGATGGCTACGGGCAACTATACCGGGCCGTGCAGCAGTTCGGCACGCAGCCTTTCGAGGTGACGTTCGCAACCGACGACGGCAGCGAACAGGTAAATGTGTCATTTGAAAACACGACGCCGCAGTTGATGGTGGATGTCGATGATCGTCATCGCGCATTGGGTCACCTCGCCGGCCTCGTACCCGCAGTACGGCTGACACCGGCCGCGAACAGCCCTGCGGAGCAGGCAGGCATTGAAGCGGGGGATGTGCTGGTTTCACTCGGCAGCGACCGTTGGCCTTCAACGCGACAGTTGCCGCAGCTGGTCGAAGCCGCGTCGCGCGAGGGGCTGGACGTGACGGTGTTACGTGATGGTGAGACGATCGTGCTGGAGTCGCGCGTTCGGCCGAGCGGTGGGCGCATCGGCGTGGCGCTCGAGCCGGCGATGGAACACCCGATCGTGGCGGGCACGCTGACGGGCACGGCCGCGGCGTCGCTGGACCTGCCGGCGGGATCGCGCGTGGTGGAGCTGGCCGGTGAGCCGGTGAGCAACTGGGCTCAGATGCAGGCGGCGCTGATCGCCGCAGCGCGGGCCGCCGACGGCGACGACGTGTTGGATGTTGAGATCACGTACGAGTTGAACATCGCCGGCTCGCCGACCGAGACCGACGTGCTCAGTTTTGATGCGGAAACCATCGCGGCGTTGGCCCGGTTGCAATGGCAGCCGCCGCGCGAGTTGCAGCGCGATCTGCTCATGCTTCGCGAACGGCTGTCGGGCGACAACCCCATCGAAGCCACGGTGATCGGCCTGCAAAAGACGCATCAGTTCATGCTGCAGACCTATGTCACACTGCTGCGGCTGATCCAGGGGTGGATCGGCTTCGAGCAGCTGCGTGGGCCGGTGGGCATCGTCGATGAAGGCAGGCAAGTCGCGGCAGAAGGCTGGGCGTATCTGTTTTTCTTCCTCGGTTTGATCAGTATCAACCTGGCGATCATCAACTTCCTGCCGATTCCGATTGTGGACGGCGGACTGATGGTGTTCCTCATCATCGAAAAACTCAAGGGTTCGCCTGCGGGCCCGCGTGTACAGACCGCCGCAACCCTGGTGGGGCTGGCGCTGATCGGGTTCGTGTTCGTGACGGTAACGTTTTACGACATCGTGCGAATCGCGGGGGGGTGAACCGTGACAAGGTGAGGGGGTGACAGGGTGACAAGGTGAGCAAGCCGAAGTCCAACGCGCGCGAGGTATCGCCTTGTCACCCTGTCACGGCGCCACCTAGTCATGCCCCCTCCGCCATGAATGTGGTGCGCCACTGGTTTACGCAGCAGCGCGGCTACACGCCGTTCGACTTTCAACAGCAGACATGGGACGCGCAGCTCGCGGGGGCGAGCGGGCTGGTGCATGCGCCGACCGGGATGGGCAAGACGTTCGCTGTGGGGCTCGGGCCGATGATGCGCTGGTGCGATGCGCACCCGGATCGGCAATCGTGGGCGGCGTTGAAATCGCCGCCGCTGACGATGCTGTGGATCACACCGTTGCGCGCGCTCGCCAGCGATACCGCCAATTCGTTGCGCGAGCCGATTGAAGACGTCGGCTTGCCATGGACGCTGGAGCTGCGCACCGGGGATGTGAGTTCGTCGATCAAGGCGCGGCAGAAGAAGCGCTTGCCGAGCGTGCTGGTGACAACGCCTGAGAGTTTATCGCTGCTGCTGAGCTACGCGGACGCGAAGGCGAAGTTCGCCCACGTGCAAAGCGTGGTGGTGGATGAATGGCATGAGTTGATGTCGACCAAGCGCGGCACGCAGACAGAGCTTGGCCTCGCGCGACTGCGGCGGTGGAACCCGGCTATGCAGACGTGGGGGCTGTCGGCGACGATGGGCAACCTCGAACAGGCGCGCGATGTGCTGTTGGGTCGCGCGAAAGCAAAATCAGGCGTGCTGATTCGCGGCGAATCGCAGAAGGCTGTCCGGATTGAGACCATCGTCCCCGACGATCTGGAGCGATTCCCCTGGGCGGGGCATCTGGGGTTGAAGCTGCTCCCGCAGGTGCTCGATGAGTTGGACAAGGTGGGCAGTGCGCTGCTGTTTACGAATACGCGATCGCAGGCGGAGCTTTGGTTCGCGGCGATTGTGAAGCATCGGCCGAACTGGATCGGCGAGGTCGCGTTGCACCACGGGTCGCTGGATCGCAAGTTGCGGCAGAAGGTGGAGGACCTGCTTCGCGAGGGCAAGCTGCGTTGCGTGGTGTGTACGTCGAGTTTGGACCTGGGGGTGGACTTTTCGCCGGTGGATCGGGTGTTTCAGGTGGGCAGTCCGAAGGGGGTGGCGAGGTTGATGCAACGGGCCGGCCGCAGCGGGCATCAGCCGGGCGCGGTGAGTCGTGTGCTCGGCGTGCCGACGCATGCGTTTGAGTTGATCGAGTTCGCCGCGGCGCGGGTGGGGATTGAGGGGAAGCGGGTCGAGTCGCGTCGGCCGCTGGATCGGCCGATCGACGTGTTGGTGCAACATCTGGTGACAGTCGCGGCGGGTGGTGGGTTTGATGAACATGCGTTGTATGAAGAAGTGAAAGCGACGTATGCGTTTCGCGACCTGTCGGCCGAGCAGTGGCAATGGGCGATGGACTTCGTCACGCGCGGCGGCAAGGCGTTATATGCGTACCCGCACTACCGCCGAGTCGCGCCGCCGAACGGCGACGGCCAGTATCACGTCAGTTCGCAGCAGATCGCGAAGCAGCATCGCATGGGCATCGGCACGATCACGAGCGATGCGGCGATGATCGTGAAGCTTGCACGCGGGCGGTCGCTGGGCACGGTGGAAGAGTCGTTCATCGCACGTTTGAAGCCGGGTGATCGCTTTTTGTTTGCCGGGCAGCCGTTGGAGCTGATTAAAACGCAGAACATGACAGCGTACGTGCGGCGGGCAACGCGGTTGTCGGGCAATGTCCCGCGATGGCAAGGCGGGAAGAGCCCGCTGTCGACGCAACTGGCGGACGCGGTGCGGGCGAAGTTTGATGATGCGCTGGCTGAGCGATTCACCGATGATGAAATGCGGGCAGTGCGGCCGCTGCTTGAGTTGCAACGACAATGGTCGCGATTGCCCGCGGCGGACGAGTTGCTCATCGAGTCGGCTACGTCGCGCGAAGGGCATCACCTGTTTGCGTATCCATTTCAAGGACGACTGGTGCATGAAGGGCTCGGGGCGTTGCTGGCGTATCGTTTGTCGCAGCAGGCGCCACGGTCGATCACTGCGACGGTGAATGATTATGGACTGGAGTTGATGTGCCCCGAGCCGATCGCGATGGATGAAAAGGCATGGCGTGACGTGCTCAGCACGGATCGGCTCGTCGAAGACCTGCTGGCTTGCCTGAACGCGACGGAGCTTGCCCGCAGGCAGTTTCGCGAGATCGCTCGTGTGGCGGGATTGATCTTCACCGGCTATCCGGGGCAGTCGAAATCGACGAGGCAACTGCAAGCGTCCAGCGAACTGTTTTACGATGTGTTCGCCGAGTTCGATGCGGACAACCTGCTGCTGGATCAGGCCCGGCGGGAAGTGCTTGAAGAACAGTTGGAAGTGAGGCGACTCAAGCAGGCGCTGGAGCGGATCGAAGCGATGAGGCTGGTGCGGGTGACGCTTGAGCAGTTGTCGCCGTTGGCGTTTCCGCTTTGGGCCGAGCATTTGCGTGAGAATCACGTGACCAGCGAACATTGGAGCGACCGGGTACGGGCGATGGCGGTGGCGTTGGAGAAGGTGGCGGATGACGGGTGAATGATGATGGACCGAATTGCAATCACATGGCATGGGCATCGCTTTGAACTGCTGGCGCAGCGCGGGGCGTACTGGCATGCGCAGCGGGCGTTGATCGTGGCGGATGTGCATTTCGGCAAGGCGGACCATTTTCGGCAAGCCGGCGTGCCCGTGCCTTGGGGCACGGCGGAGGCGAACCTCGGCCGACTTGATGCGATGCTCGGCGCGACACAGGCGGCGCGATTGATCGTGCTCGGCGATCTGTTTCACGCACGGACGGGGCTGTCCGATCGCCTGCTCGACTGCTTGTCACAATGGCGGCAACGCCGACGAGCGATGGAGATCGTGGTCGTGCCGGGCAATCACGACGCAACGCTGGCGGACGATGTGGCAACGCTGGACATGCACTGGGTCGAGCCGGTGTGGGAGTTGGCAGGGTTGCGGTTTGAACATGAGCCGCCGAGCCAGCCCTCGGCCGAAGGGGCGTGCTCAACGCCGACGCTTGCGGGGCATGTGCACCCGGCGGTTCGGCTGCATGGTGCGGGGCGGGCGAGCTTGCGGTGGCCCTGCTTCTGGTTTGGCGAGCGGGTTGCGGTGCTGCCGGCGATGGGAGCGTTTACGGGCATGCACCCCGTTCGGCCACGGGCGGGCGATCAGGTCGTGGTGGTACACCCGCAGGGCGACGGGGTGATGGCGGTGTAGGGGAGGGGGCGGTTTGTGGTTTGTGGTTGGGGCGGGGGCGGGCAGGGCCGTCGAGCCAG